>ONCR01000004.1 GCA_900316345.1 uncultured Eubacteriales bacterium
CGAGTGGATGCCCGGTTCTCATCCCGATTTCGGTATGGCGGAACCGCTTGACCATAGCATAAAATGCTTAAAACAACTCAAAACAGCAGGCTGTGTGTTCACACGCTTTCACTGGCAGCAGGACAGCGCGCTTTTTGATTGGTGTGACGAAAACGGATTGCTTGTGCAGGAAGAAATTCCGTACTGGGGTTATCCGAAGCAGGCAACGCCGCTTCAGCTCGATATTGCAAAGCAGCAGGCAGACGAAATGATGCATTTTCATTTTAACCATCCGTCGATTGTCTGCTGGGGCGTCGGCAACGAACTCGGCGCAGAAACCGTGCCCACTATTCAGTACGTCAAGGATATGGTGCAGTATTTTAAGACATACGATAAGCGTCGTCTTGTGAACTATGTTTCCAACACCCTCAGCAGAGTGGAAAATGCTGAAAAGGACGATGCCGCCCTTTACGGCGATATCGCTATGTGGAACGATTATCTCGGACTTTGGGAGCCGAGCGACGACATAATAAATCATATGCTTCGCACCTGCAAAAAGGCGGAGGGCATGCCGCTACTTGTATCGGAGTTCGGGCTCTGCGAGCCTCATTTCAAGGGCGGTGATGAGGAGCGTTCACGCATACTGAAAGAGCGTCTTGCGATGTATAAGGAGATTCACAACATCTGCGGCTATATGTGGTTTTCGCTCAACGATTACCGCACGCATTGCGGTGAAGAAGGCGAGGATAAACTCCGCCGCCGCGTCCACGGCTCAACGGATTTATACGGCAATGAAAAACCGTCCTACCGCCTTCTATGCAGATTACAGAATCAGTAAAAACCAAACACCGCCGAATACTCGGCGGTGTTGTTTATGCGTTCATTTTTATAACTTAGCTGTCTCTCGGTTTCCGTTCAGGCAGTTCCGCATACATACCTTCCAGTAATTCCGTAATCAAATCCGCGTCTTCAAATTTGTCAAATACGTGCATCAGCGTTTTTGAACCTTCGTAAGGATAACGCAGTTCTAAATCCGCAAGCAGCCTGTCCGATGTCGGCGTTCTTTTCAAAAACAGTTCATTACCGCAAATGTCACCTATCAGCTTACCGTTGAAGTAAACAAGATATCCGCCCATCATTGATTTTATAACAATATCACCGGTTGCGGAAAAAACCTCACTAACATATTCGTTATATTCATTCACTATGATTACCTCCGTAGATTTCAGTTTCATTTTACATTAAAACACAGTTCAAATCGTCAGTGCATTTTCCTTTTCTTGGGCCGGTTCTTTCTTAAAAAAATTTTTTTAAAGAAGTTTTATTTCGTCGTTAACTTTTACCGTTCCGCCTTTAAGGACTATTCCGAAAACGCCCTCGCGCGGCATAATGCACTGACCTACAAGCTCTTTTATGGCACAGCCGTCGTGGCATTCCTTGCCGATTTGCGTTATTTCAATAACAGCGCTTTCACCGATTTTCAGTTTTGTTCCTACCGGAAGCGTATGAAGCACAATGCCCTCGGTAGTAATGTTTTCGGCAAACATACCGTGGCAGAGCCCGTCGGTACGCATTCCCTGCGCGCGCTCTATGCTCTCTTTTGCAAGAAGGCTGACCTGACGGTGCCACTTACCGGCGTGAGCGTCATTTTCAAACCCGAAGTTTTCAATCAGCTTTCCTTCGGGAATGCTTTTTTTCGGCGTTTTTTTCTTTTCGCTTATATTGACAGCCACTACCTTTGCCATAATTCATCCTCCTGTTCTGTTAAGCCCGTGAGGTGCCTGCATATTTTCAAAGCTGTGCCCTGCGGGCTTTTTAAGAATAATGCTTTTTATTTTGTTTACGAGTTTTTCGTTATCGTCTATGTACGGCATAATATTGTACGACGTATCATACCCGAGGCAGGGTTTTACCTTACCGTCGCACAGAAGACGTACACGGTTGCATTTTCCGCAAAATTTATGCGTTACGGGATTGATAAGACCGACTCTGCCTCTAAACCCGTCAGCCGTATAGTATTTTGCCGTGCCGTCCTCGCCTTTTACGGGAGAAAGGAACGGGAAGCGGCGTAAAATCTCATCGCCCGTTACTATTAAATCGGCATTCTCGCCCTCATCGGAAAACGGCATAAGCTCAATAAAACGCACGTCAATTTCACGGCCCTTTGCAAGGCTGATAAGCTCCCCTGCTCCGTCGCTGTTGACGCCCTTCATCAACACGGCGTTTATTTTTATCGGGGCAAGCCCTACTGCTTCGGCTTCATCGATGCCTTCAAGCACCTTTTTAAGTACGTCGGCGCCCGTTAGATGACGGTATGTGCTGCCGTCGGTGGAATCAAGGCTGATGTTCACGCCGTCAAGCCCTGCGGCTTTCAGCTTTTTAGCGTATTTTTTTAAATATACGCCGTTGGTTGTAAGCGCAATTGTTTCAATTTCGGGTATAGTTCGGATTAGCCTCACAATCTCGGCAATATCATTCCTTACAAGCGGCTCGCCGCCGGTTATACGTATTTTTTTAATGCCGCATTTTGCAAAGGCTTTTGCAATAGTGAAATACTGCTGCGGCGTAAGCTCCGCGGCTTTTTTGGCGCAGTCCTCCCGGCCGCAATAAACGCAGTTTAAATTGCAGCGCTGGGTTACGGAAATCCGCAGATATGAAATTTCTCTGCCGAAATTATCCTTCACGGTGATAATCACTCTTCCCGCCTGTTTTTTCAAGCAATTTTATTTCCTCAACGGTCATAGCTCTGTCCATTGCCTTACACATATCATAAACGGTAAGAGCAGCGACGGAAGCACCCGTCAGCGCCTCCATTTCAATTCCCGTTTTATATGTGCATTTCGCATTTACATAAATACCGAGCGCGGTTTCGCCCTCTTTTTCAAAATCAACAGTAATCTTGTCAATAGGAATATTATGGCATAGCGGAATAAGCTCGCTTGTTTTTTTTGCGCCCGTTATTCCGGCAATTCTTGCGGCGGAAAGTCCGTCGCCCTTTTTTAAATCGGCGTTCAGCAGCGCGTCAAGCGTTTCGCTTTTCATTCTTATTCTTGCATACGCCCTTGCGGTGCGCACGGTAACTTCCTTTTCGCCGACGTCAACCATAACCGCCTCGCCGTTTTTATTAATATGTGTGAGCATTATACGTAGCCTCCCATTTCGGAAAGTCTTATTTGAAATTCGTCAGAATACAGAACATCAAGGAACGCCCTGACCATCGGATTATCAAGATAGTTTTTATCAATTAAAAACTCGTAGGTTTCGTTACAAATCGGAATAAAATCCAAGTCATACATCTTCGCGGCGGAATAGATACCGAGCCCTGCGTCCGCATTACCCGCGGCAATCAGCGCAGCTACCGCCGTGTGAGTAAATTCCTCGTTATAATAACCGTCAACTTCTTTAGGTGAAATAGCGTTTTGTTCCATAAGCCAATCGCATAGAATGCGCGTGCCTGCGCCTCGCTGACGGTTAACATAACGAACGTTTTTTATATCCTTGAATTCTTTAATATTAAGAGGATTGCCTTTTTTCACCATCAATCCCTGAACTCTGCCGACTCCTTTAACAGTTACGGCGTTGCCGTCGGGAAGATATTTTTCAACATAGGATTTATTGTATTCTCCCGTTTCGGTATCAAGAAGATGAATACCGCCCATATGTGCAAGTCCGTCGCGCACGGCATAAATTGCACCCATACTGCCGACATGGGTGGAGCAAACTCTGAATGGCGCGCCCCTCCTTGCAAGAAAATCCGAAACCTCGTCAATCAGCGGGTCGTGGCTTCCTGTTATAATAAGAGTATTTTCAATTTCACATAGCGGCTTATAAAGACGGATTTCCACCTCTTCGCCGGCTTCAATACCCTCGCAGTTTTGCGGAATAATCAGCACGCCGTCAGCCTTGGTAAAGCTTGTTATAACTCCTGCGCCGCGCGCAAGGGGCGAAGCGGACAGCTTGCCGCCAATTCTTCCGAGCGACACGCGGACATATTCGCTGTATTTGAGAGAAGAAACTATCTTCTTTGCAAGCGTTGCCTTTACCGTTTCTCCCGTTAACCGTGGTTTCCCGTAATACATTGCAACAACTTCGGACACGATTTCATCCATAATAACAATAGCTGATACGGGATAACCCGGAAGGCCGATTACGGGCTTGCCGAGCGCCTCACCGAGCACGGCGGGCTTACCGGGTTTAACGGCAATGCCGTGAACAAGCACCGTACCGAGCGAAGCTATAATTTCACTCGTATAATCGTCGCGCCCTGCAGAGGAGCCTGCCGATACAAGTACAATATCACATTCGGAAAGCGCAGTTTCAATCGCTGATTTTATCAAATCTTTTTTATCGGGCGTTATAGGGTACAACTTTGATTCGGCGTTAAAGCCGTTAAGCATCCCCTTAAAGACGGTTGAATTAAATTCAATAATATCGCCCTTTTTCGGGTCTGCAGTCGGAGTTACGATTTCATCGCCCGTCGGGATAATACCGACAAGCGGCTTTTTTATAACCTCAATTTCGGTAATCCCGCCTGCAAGAAGCGCGCCGCAAAGCGAAGGGGTAAGCGCCGTTCCCGATGGGGCAATCATATCGCCCATACAGATATCCTCGCCTACCTGGCGAACGTTCTGCCACGGCACGACGGAAGAGATAATATCATAATTTCCGTTTTCGCCTTCAATTAAATCCTCAACCATAATTACCGAATCAGCTTTGTCGGGGAGCGGGTCGCCTGTATCAACAACGGTATAATCCGCCGGCGTTAAGGTAACGGGCGTGCGCTCGCTCGCGGCAAAGGTGACCGCCGCCTTAACCGCAACGCCGTCCATCGCCGAAGCGTTATAATGCGGCGAACAGATATGCGCATACGCGGCGTCTTTAATCACTCTGCCGCACGCGTCGGTTACGGGTACGGTTTCGGTTTTTTTCGTAAAGCCGACCTTTTTAAGATGTTCATAGTATTTGCTTTTTGCCTCGTCAAGCGGAAGGTTGTTAAGATAGTTATATTTCATAATTCAAATATTTCCACGGTTGTTCCCTTAAAAAGCCCTTCGGTATTGCGGGATATGCGGATAAAGCCCTCCGCTTCGCTTAGTACGGATACAATTCCTGATTTTGTATGAACGGGAACAATCTCATTATTTTCATTTTGTTTAATGCAGAGAAATTCCTCTCTGCCGTGGTTTGAGGGAATATTTACCGCGAGAGCGCCGCTTTTTTTCGGCTTGTCTTCGGGCATATTCAGTATATTCCGCAGGTATTCGCTTACTATAAGGCGGAATACGAAGTACGCCGCCAAGGGATGGCCGGGAAGGCCGAACACGGGTTTGTTTTCTGCAATCCCGAAAATAGTCGGTTTGCCGGGCTTCATAGCAATTCCGTGGAAATACGCCCTTCCGAGCGAATCAATAATATCCACGGTCATATCTCTTGCCCCTGCCGAGGAGCCGCCCGAAATAAGAACGGCGTCGGCTTTATTTATACATATTTTCAACGCGCTTTCAATTTCATTTCTGTTATCCCTAACCGCACCGTATTCAAATACGTCGCAGCCGAATTGCTTTACAGCGGCAGAAAGAAGAAAAGTGTTGATATCTCTGATTTGCCCCTGCTTTATTTCGCCGTTTACGATTTCGTCGCCGGTTGAGATAATTGCAATCAAGGGCTTTTTATATACGGGTATTTCATAAACGCCGAGAGCGGCAAGCACGCCTGCTTCGGCAGGGGTGATTTTTGTTCCTTTTTTCAGCGCGGTTTTGCCGAGCGCAATATCGTCGCCCGTTTTAGTAACATTCTCATAAGGCGCAACGGATTTGTAGATAAGGCAAAGCCCGTTTGCATTATCCGTATGTTCAACCATAACGGCGGCGTTGGCGCCCTTAGGTAACATACCGCCCGTAGAGATTTTTACACATTCACCGCTTTTTAACGTGAAATCCGCACTTTCGCCCATAAGAATTTCACCAACGATTTCAAGCTGAGCCGGCATTGACGCGCCTGCGCCGAAGGTATCGGCAGCGATGACGGCATAGCCGTCAACGGTCGTTCTGTCAAACGCGGGGATATTTTCGCTTGAAACAACATCCTGTGCAAGCGTTCTGCCGAGAGCATCGCTGATATTCACTTTTTCGGTTTCGGGAATAAAGTTTGCCGTTTTTTCATTAATAAGCGCAACGGCTTCTTCCCTTGTCAGCACATTAAGCATTATATTTTCCACCCTGCAATAAAGCTTTTTGCCCAATCTGTTTCCGGGTTTGTAAGCACCTCTTTAGGTGCGCCGTCCGCCGCAATCGCTCCGCTGTTAAGTATAATCAGTCTGTCGGCGGCGTTTAATGCAAGCACGGGAGAATGGGTGCTCATCAAAACTGTACAGCCGTATTTTTTCTGATAATCCTTTATCGCGCCGATTACAAGCTCTGCGCCTTTGGCATCGCACGCGCTGGTAGGCTCATCAAGAAGAAGCATTTTGCAATCTCTGACAAACAGACGGCACAGCGCCAGCCTTTGCAGCTCTCCGCCCGAAAGCGAGGAAGCTTTTTTATCCTTAAGATGCAATAATTCAAGCTTTTCAAGAAGTCTTTCCGCTTCGGCATTATCCGCATCGCCGAGCGTGATATTTTTTAATAAATTGCCGCGAAAGGCGTAGCTTTGCTGCGGAAGATAAAGCAGCTCTTTCGGCGCTGTAACTTCGCCTTCAGTTGCTTTAAGCATACCCGCAAGAACACGGAGCAGGGTTGTTTTTCCGCTTCCGTTTGCGCCGGCAAAGGCAACTGTTTCGCCGTCGTTTATCTTAAGTTTCGGTATATCCAATACGGTGCGTTCACCGTAGCATTTTTTCAAATTATCTATTCTAATCATTAGGCGCCTCCTTTACGATGAAAGAAGCGAGTGCGTTGACAATAAAGGCGATGAGCAGCAGGATAATACCGAGCGCAAGCGCAAAGGAAAACTTACCCTTATTGGTTTCAAGCATAATCGCCGTAGTCATAACCCTTGTTTTCCACTGGATATTGCCGCCTACAATGCTTACGGCGCCAACCTCCGCAATAGAGCGTCCGAAGGCGTTCAGTACTACGGAAAAAAGCGAGGAGCGCCCCTCTGAAAGGCAAAGCCCCGCGATTTTTCTTCTTGAAAGCCCCAGGCCTCTCGCCGTTTCAATCACGGGCTTTGATGTGCTTTCAATAAATGAAGAAGAAAGCCCGATGACAACGGGCGTAATTAATAATACCTGAGCGATTACCATTATCTCAACGGTGAACAGAAGATTCATTTTTCCAAGCGGTCCGTAATGGGTAAACAGCGTATACACAAGCAGGCCTGCCACCACCGGCGGCAAGCCCATCAATGTGTGTATCAGTTTTTTAACAAACGCTTTTCCCTTAAAGCTGCGGGTGCCGAGCAGCGCACCGAGCGGCAAGCCTATCAGGCACGAAATTGTCGTGCTGAAAAAGGACATCCTGAGCGTAACGCCTATAATCTGTAACAGCTCTTTGTCAAGGGATTTTAACAGTTCAAACGCCTGTTTAACCGCTTCCATTATTCGTCAAGAAGATTGAAAAGCGCAACTCCGTATTCTTCTTCGCCGTATTTGGCGATAAGCGCGCTTGCTTCGTCGCCGAGCATCCAATCAATAAATGCCTTTGCGCCTTCGGTATTAATCCCGTCAATTTTTTCGGGGTTAACGGCGATAAGAGAATAGGTGTTCTTCATATCCTCGCCCTCTTCAAGAGCGATGTCGAGATTGAGCTCGTCCTTCATTGAAAGGAAGGTAGCCTTATCAGTAAGGCAGTATGCCTGCTGTTCGCTTGCCATTGTAAGACAAGCGCCCATGCCCTGCCCTGCGCTTATATACCATTCGTCAGTTTCGGCGTTCGGCTCGTTGCCTTCGCCCCAGATTTTCAGCTCCGCCTTATGCGTTCCGCTTTCGTCACCGCGGGATACAAACTTGCTTTTGCTGTCCTTAATTTTGCCAAAAGCGGTAGCTGCGTCAGCGCTGTCCTTAATTCCTGCGGGGTCATCCTTCGGGCCAACGATAACAAAGTAATTGTACATAAACGGCAGCCTTTCAACGCCGTAGCCGCCGGCAATAAATTCTTCTTCCGACGCCTTTGCGTGAACGAGAATAACGTCGGCGTTGCCGTCTATTGCCTTCTGAATTGCCGCACCGGTACCTGCGGACTGTACCTCAACCTTGTATCCCGTTTCCTTCTCAAAGGTCGGAAGAAGGTAAGGAAGAAGTCCCGAGTCGTTAACAGAGGTCGTCGTTGAAAGACGGATTACCTTGTTTTCCTCCGCTTCAGCCGTTGTTGACGAGGTAGGGTCAACGCTGTCTGCGGGCTTTGCACTGCACGCTGCAAATGCAAATGCCATAATGAGTGCCATGAGTAACGCTAAAATTTTTTTCATGATAACTGCTCCTTTTCAAACACGGAAGGCATTGCCGTTTCCCGCAATACCCTTTAGCCGATGTGAGGTTTATTTCGGCTACGCTTTGTAAGGCGTATGTCTATTAACACTTAGCCTTACAGAGTCGGGCATTATCATCACTCTTATCATAGCACATATTACTAAAATTTCAATCTTATTTTTTAATTTTTTGTGTTGAATTTACAAAATTCATATGATAATATAAGGTTGGGTGATAAGAATGAAATTCGGAATAATTTGTATCAGCGACAGATGCTATCGCGGTGAATGCGAGGATAAAAGCGGCGTATCGATTGCGGAGTGCGTAAAGGAAATCTGCAATGAAAGCGTTTACCGTCTTGTTCCCGACGTTCAGATTAAAATTGCAAAAGCGCTTTGTGAGCTCGCAGATGATGAAAAATGCGACGTAGTTTTCACAACGGGCGGCACAGGCTTTGCTCCGCGCGACGTAACCCCCGAAGCAACGAGGGCAGTTATAGAAAAAGAGGTTCCCGGTATAAGCGAGGCAATAAGAGCAAAAAGCCTTGAAATTACGGAAAGGGCTATGCTTTCACGCGCCGTGAGCGGTATCAGAGGCAAGACGCTGATTATCAACCTTCCCGGTTCGCCAAAAGCGGTAAGGGAAAGCATTGAAGTTGTTCTTCCCGTACTTCCGCACGCCGTGGAAACCCTTAGCGGTAACACGCAAAACTGCGGAGGAAATTACGGAAAATGAGCATAAAAAGCGAAGTTCAGGGCTTTGATATTTCAAACAAAAGCGCCGTTATTATCGGCTGCGGCGGGCTCGGCACAAATGCCGCCGTGCACCTTGCAGGGGCAGGCGTCGGCAGGCTTCTTCTTGTTGACTTTGACAAGGTTGAAAAGCGAAATCTCAACCGTCAGTTTTTCTATACAAAAGAAGATACCGGCAAGGAAAAATGCCGTCTTCTTGCAAAAAAGCTGCGCGCATATGCGCCCGAAACAGAAATCAAAAGCCACTGCGGCAAATTTGAACCCTCTTTTGCTTACGGTTATGACATCATCATTATCGCTGTTGATAATATTGAAACGAGAAAAGAGATAAATTCTTTTTGCAGGGCAAGCAAAATGCCCTGCGTTAACGGCAGTATTGACGGCTTTTTCGGCACGGCATATTTATATATCCCCGATAAAACGCCCGATTTAGAGGCGGCGGGATGCCTTAATAAAACGGATAAAAAGATGCGTTCCCCAAGCGTTGCCGCGGGAATTATAGGCGCGCTTGAAGCACAGCTTGCAACCGATTATTTTCTCGGCAAAGGCGAAAGCGCAGGTAAGCTGTATATATACGATAACAATGAAATTCACGCACTTACTATAAGGAGTGATAACTTTGACTAACTTAAAAGGCTATATGGGCAAGGTTTTGTTTGTTGATTTAACAGAACAGACCTACAGTGAATTCCCCTGGACGGATGAGGACAGGCAACGCACGCTCGGCGGAAAGGTAATGGCGGCGGATATTCTTCTTCACCACATAACGCCCGAAATGAAAGCTTTTGACGCGGACAACTGGCTTGTTGTTACTACGGGTCCGCTCACCGGCACCGGCTGCCCGAATACCTCGCGTTTCAATATTTCCACGATTTCCCCGCTGACGAATATTATTACATCGTCCAACTGCGGCGGAGACTTCGGGCTTTCGCTAAAGCGGGCAGGCTATGACGCAGTTATTTTCAGCGGAAAAAGCGAAATCCCCGTAACAGTTCACATTGAAGAGGACGAGGTTACCTTTGAAAGCGCAGAAGAGCTTTGGGGGCTCACCACGGGTGAAGCACAGGAAAAGCTTCTTGATTACCCCGGCAGGCTTGTTATCGGCCCCGCAGGCGAAAACAAGGTTCTTTATGCCTGCGTTTTCAGCAACGAAAGAACGGCAGGCCGAGGCGGCGTCGGAGCCGTATTCGGCGATAAAAACCTGAAAGCCGTCACGGCGAGAGGCACAAAGCTTCCCGAATTATATAACGAAAAAAAGCTGCGCGACCTCAATATCAAATGGACAAAGGTTTTGCAGACTCATCCCCTGACGGGACGCCAGCTTCCCAAGCTCGGAACGGCAGGCCTTATCGCCCCTATGCAGGCGCATTCCATTCTTGCAACAAAGAATTTTTCGGCAGGAAGATACGACGGCTTTGAAAAGGTATCGGGCGAGGAGCTTGCGGAAAAGCATCTTGTTTCAAACGGCGCGTGTACAACCTGCGTTATTCGCTGTGCAAGAAGAGTAAACGTAGGCGGCAAGGTTGTAAAAGGTCCCGAGCTTGAAACGCTCGGATTACTCGGCCCGAATATTTTGAACGATGACATAGAAAAAATACTAAAATGGAACTGGGAGCTTGACGAGCTCGGCATGGACGCTATTTCCTGCGCAGGCTCGGTTGCATTTGCTATGGAGCTTGCCGAGAAGGGCGTTCACGATTTTGGAATTCATTTCGGCGAAACGGATAATATTTCAAAAATGTTTGAGGATATTGCCTACCGCAGAGGCGAAGGCAACGAGCTTGCAAACGGAAGTAAGCGCATGAGCGAAAAATTCGGCGGAAAGGAATATGCAATTCACGCCAAGGGTATGGAGCTTGCAGCTTACGAACCTCGCCACGCAGTCGGTCAGGGACTCGGCTACGCTACTTCAAACCGCGGCGGATGTCATCTTAACGCCGGCTATATGGTTGTTGTTGAAGGGCTCGGGCTCGACGTTGATTCCCTTACTCCGCACGGAAAAGCGGCGCTTGCGATTATGTTCCAGAATCTTATGGAATCTGTTTCCGCGGCCGGCAGCTGTTTGTTTACAAGCTACGCGGTGCTTCCCGGTTTTCTTATCGGCAAGCCGAATATGTTTTTAACAAAAGCGATTCTTGCGGCGTTCCCGTATGTAGGGCCCGTTGTAAATCTTTTAAGCCATTTTACAAAGGTTCCGCAAATCAACATTCCGCTTTTACCGCACGCTATTGCTGTTAAGCACGCAACGGGAATGAAATCCAATATGGCAAAATTCCTAACCTGGGGCGCGTACGGTTGGAACGCAGAGCGCATCGGCAACGTAATTTTAGGCCAGAAGGCGGGAGCTGATAAGCTTCCGAAGCGGCTGACCGAGGAATTGCAGGACCCGAATAATCCGAAAACTAAGGTACCGCTTGAAACGATGAAAAAGGTATTTTACCGCGCGAGAGGCTGGAGGGACGGTATTCCCAAATGGCACCGCCTTAAAACGCTCGGAATAAAAATAGACAAAGCGCTTTATGACTCAGCTGTTGCGGCGGCACAAAAAACTGATTAGGAGGGTTAAAATGGCAAAAGTAAACGTAAAGCTTTTCGGAGTATACAGAGTTGATACCCATATTTCGGACATTGAAATATCTGCCGAAAAGCTCTCCGATTTGTTAAATGAGCTAAACAAAATTGCAACCGGCGAGCATAAAAGCAGCCTTTCCTTCAGCGATGCCGCCGTATATATTAACGGCGAACACTGCAAAAAGAAAAAGCAGAAATTAAACGACGGGGACGAGGTATGGTTTCTCTCCCCTTCATCGGGAGGTTAAGCTATGGCATTTAAAATTGATGAAAACCTATGCGTAGGCTGCGGAGCTTGTGCGTTCACCTGCCTGTTTGATTCAATAAACCCGGCCAATGACGATGCTTCGCTTTATGAAATTGACGAAACAAAGTGCGTTGAATGTTCGCAGTGCTCCCACGTCTGCCCGGTAAGCGCTATCAGCGCTCCCGATGGCTTCAGACGAATTAAAAAGGTAACGATTATCCCCGAAAAATGTAAGGGCTGTACGATGTGCAACCGTGTCTGCAAGGCTAAAGCGCCTACGGGCAAGGTTAAGGAGCCGTTTGAAATCAATCAGGAAAAATGCTTCAAATGCGGCCTTTGCGCAACAAAATGCCGCTTCGGCGCCATTGAAGTTGAATATTATGATTAATGCGTAAAACAGAAAAACCGTTGCAGGGCGCCCCTGCAACGGTTTTTTATTTTCCCTGTTCCACTTCTTTAATATCCTTATTTGAAACCTCTTTAAGCGCGTAAGTATCAAACTCGGCAGTAGCGGGAAATTTAATTTCAATTGTGCTGATTCTGGAAAATAAAGCCCTGCCCTGCTTTAGGTCAATATCAAACACATGACCGCCGCAGGCTTTGTTTTCGGACACAAAATGAAGGTGCCACCCCGGAGCGTTTATACCGTCCATATAATCGGGAAAATAGACGCAGACCAGGGTGCCTTTAATATTTTCAAAGCAAAAATCCTGCTGATTGTTTTCAAGAATTCTTTTAAGCTCAATATGGCGGGATTTTAGCCCCTCTTCGGAACGGGCCATAACCCTGTTAAACAGGCCGTCAATCCTTACAATATGCATACTGTTTAGCGCAAACGCCTCGTCAATCAAAACGTCAAGAAGCTTTTTTAAATCATCAATACTGTTGATGTTTTCAACGGTTACTTCTCTGCTGTTATTCATAAAGGAAACTGCGCAAAACGGAACGCCTGTTTTGCCCTCGGCTTCATTAATAGTTCCGTCATACCTTGCCTGATAGCAATGCCCGTCAAGCACAATCATTTCGCCGTTTACGTCCTCAAACGTTCCGAGGCCTATATCGCCGTGCTTCAATAGCTCTTCAACGGTTATAACGGATTTTGTGTAGCCGAGCATTAACGCCTGCAGCGTTGACACCTGAAACATTTTTGATTCTTTCATAATCAATCCTCCGCTGTTAAAAATCGGGAATAACTTTAACGGATTAATGCTTAAACAGCGATTTAATATTTGAGCCCTTAAAAATGAATATTTCCCGTGAAATTATCATCAGCACAAACGAAAACGTTCCGCCCATAAGAACGTCGCTCATAAAATGCGCGCCTACCATAATTCGGCTTAAAGCAACGGTTCCCGTAAAAACTACGGGAATAATCCAGAAGGCGGCTCTTACTCTTTTGCTTTCGGGCTTAAGCGTGCTGTTGAGCATAATCAGCGCGTAGGAAACGCCTGCCGCGCCCGTATGGCCGCTCGGGAAGGATTTGTTAGCGTCGGTATGGCCGAAGGCGGCCATCATAACGTCATCGCTTACGCTGTGGCCTTTAAGCTCATACCACCTTGAAAACGCCGAAAAGCCTAAAACGTCGTCATTCGGATTAACGTTCATTGCGCGAAAGCGCATTCTTCCGAAGGCGTCCTTAAAGCCGAGGTTAATAGCTATTGTTGAAACCGCGGCAAAAACAATCGTAGCAACGGCAAACTTAACAAGGCTTTGAAGAGCTTCATCCGAAAAATTGTTAACCGCAAGTATGCCCAAAACGGCAAAAAGAATGCCGAAAAACAGGAAAGTAAGATTAAGATATAAGCCCTTAGTAAGCTCAACGCTCATACCGAAAAGAACGTGGGGCTTAAGGCGGTTAAAGACAATAGTACAAAGAACATACCCTGCAACCACCGAAAAAACGCCCGAAACAGCCATAAGTATTGCCCTTTTTGCCTTACTTAAAAAACGCAGTGCGTAAACAAAAAGTATATCTATTGCAAAGGCAAGAACAATTTCAACCGGACTGTCGCCTATAATTTCAAAAAATGCGCCGAAGGAATTATTTGTATCATATTTCCCGGGAGCAAGAATTCCCTTTGTAAGAAAGCGGCTGATTTGCAAATCATAAAAGGTTGCAACCAGCAGCAGTGCGGCAAAAATACCGCTGAAAAGCAAAAGCGAAGCTATTACCCTTTTTCTTTGCTCATTTATTTTTTTATCGGTAATGCTCATAATTTACTGCTCCTTTTCGTTAAAGCATTCAAGCACCTTTGCGCCTTTTTTTACAAAGGCAACAAATTCATCCCTGCTTACGCTTATTTCATATTTTCCGCCTGAATATTCGCTTTTATCCTTAGTTAAAATCCATTCGCCCTTCGGAAGATAAACGGCTTTAAGCGTTTGCCCCTTATTCACTACGGGAGCAAAAATAATATCACTTCCGAACATATACTGCTCGCCGAGGGTGTAGCAAATTTCATCCTCGGGATAATAAAAAAACATCGGGCGCATTACCGGATATCCCTTTTCAGATGCGATTTTCATATGCTTTTCAATATACGGCCTAAGGCGTTCGCGAAGAAAAACAAGCTTTTTAAGCGTTTTAAAATTCTCATCGCCGAAGCTCCAGATTTCGTTAGGGTCGCCCGAAGCCTCCTTAACATCGCGCTTTTTTTCGCCGTGGCGGTTTCGGTTGCCGTGAAGGCGCATTACGGGAGAGAAAACGCCGTATTGGAACCAGCGCACTATCAGCTCACGGAATTCCCCGCTTTGGGTATCGCCGCCGTAAAATCCGCCTATATCCGTATTCCACCACGGTATGCCGCACATCGCCATATTCAGCCCTGCCTTAACCTGCATTGAAAGGCTTTCAAAGCTTGACGGAATATCGCCGCTCCACACAAGCGCGCCGAATTTCTGAGAACCGAGGTAGGCGCAGCGCGTAAGCGTTACGGGAACCTCGTCGCTTACGCCTTTAAAGCCGTCATAAGCCATTTTTGAATAATAGTAGGGATAGATAAGCGCATTTTCTCCTCCCCTGCCGATATGAAATATTAAATCATCAAAATATTCGGGGTGTATTTCGGGCTCCGCCTCATCAAACCAAAGGGCGTCAACGCCGTTATCAAGATAGTTTTCTTTAAGCTTTGAAAATACAAATTCCCTTGTTTTCGGGTTAGTTACGTCAATTTCGGCCTGAGGACCGTAAAAGCTGAAAACTCTATCGGTACCGCGCGTTGTTTTAATAAGCATTCCGTTATCGCGCATAAAGGCGTAGTTTTCGCTGTTTTCGTTAATCGTCGGCCACATTGATACAATAAGCTTCGTTCCCATTGAATGAAGCTCATCTGTCATCGCTTTGACGTCGGGCCAATATTTTGAATCGAATTTATAATCCCCCTGCTCTGTCCAGTGAAAATAATCGCAGACGATTGCGGCAAGCGGAATTCCCTCTTTTTTATAACGTCTTGCAACCTCAAGCAAATCCTCCTGCGTTTCATATCTCAGGCGGCTCTGCCAGAAGCCCGTCGCCCAATGGGGCATAACGGGAGCGTGGCCCGTTAAATCGGCAAGCGCTTCGCTTACCTCCTTCGGGCTACCCGCAATAACTACGTAGTCTGTCTTTTTTGTACAGCCCACGCTCCAGCGCGTTCTGTTGTTTGAAAGCTCGACGCTTCCGACGGCAGGATTGTTCCATAAAAAGCCGTAGCCGAGCGAGGAATAAACAAAAGGAATTGTACATTTCGCGTTTACGTGGCGTAAATCGAAGGAACAGCCCTTCAAATCAAAACAGCCGCTCGCCTCATGGCCGAGGCCGTAAAAATGCTCGTTATCCCTCGGTGCAAAGGTAATGCGCGCAGAATAGCTTTCTTCGCCGTTTTTTTCGTAGTGCCTGAAGCCGTCGTTAAAGGTAAGCTCGGGCTTTTCCTCTAAAATCACATTACCTTCGTTATAAAAAGTAGCCTTGCCGTTTTGTTCAAGCTTAACGCAGAGCGAGCCCGATTTAAGGCTCACCTCCCCTTCGTCTTCGGTTATTTCACATTCCGAAGATAAAGGCATAAGCGTAAAGTTTTCATCAAATACCTCCCCGCCGAAAAAGCCTTCAAAGCGAATTGCGTTTTTCCTGCAGGAACTTATTCTTACCGTTTCTTCATTACGTGTAAAAATAATTTCATTTTTCTTAATCAGAAGGTTTTTCATTTAATCACCTCATAAAAATATAATACCACATCGCGCTTACAAAGTAAATCGAGCTTTATTGACCTTTTGCGTGCGATATGATAAAATTAGACAAATAACTTAAAAAAGAGGTAGCATTATGCAATGGAGCTTTAATCTTCCCGTACGTCTTGAATTCGGATGCGGAAAAAGAAAAGAAATTAAAAGCTATATTGATTCAATCGGCGGCAAAAACGGCGTTCTTGTATGCTCAAAAACGCTTGCAAAAAACGGTGTTGCAGACGAAATAATAAAGCTAAGCGAAGGTGCAATTACCGCGGTTTTCAGCGATATACGACCTAACCCTACAACCGATAACGTTAACGATTGCGTTGCGCTTTTAAGAAAAGTCAACGCGGATTTTGCCGTTGCGCTCGGCGGCGGCTCGCCAATGGATTGCTGCAAGGCGGCCTGCGCTATCGCAAGGGGCAGCGATATAATTGAGCCTTACCACAGCGGCGAAAAAGCGGTAAGCGCAGATGAGGCCATACCGATGATTGCCGTTGCAACAACCTCCGGAACGGCAAGCGAGGTTACAAACATCTCGGTTCTTACCGACCTTAAAAAGAGCCTGAAACAGCCGATGAACGATAACGCAATGTTCCCGAAAATAGCGGTTATTGACCCGGAGCTTACCCTTACCGTACCGCCTCAGGTTACGGCATCAACAGGGCTTGACGTTCTCGCCCATGCGATTGAAAGCTATTGGTCAACGCTTAATCAGCCGGTTTGCTCTGCGTGCTCGGTTTCGGCGGCGAAAACGGTTTTTGAATGGCTTGAAAAAGCGTATAACGAGCCCGACAACCTTGACGCAAGAGAGAAAATGGCTCAGGCTTCAATCGTAGCCGGAGTTGCCTTCAGCCATCCGAGAACAACGGGCTCACACGCCTGCTCCTTCCCTCTTACAAATATTTACGGGCTTCCCCATGGCGAGGCTTGTGCCTTTACGCTTGATTACTTCCTTCGCTTTAACGCGGATAACGCAGACGGCGACGGAAGAATAACGGCTCTTGCAAACGCCTGCGGCTTTGCTTCGCCCTACGCAATGGCTGATGAGATTTCAAAAATGAAAAAGACTATGAAAATGAAAACACGCCTTAGCGAAATCGGCTGCACAAGCGACGAACAGATAAGGGAGCTTACTAAAAAGAGTATGTCTATGCTGATGACAAGGAATCCGATACCCCTCACCGAAGAGGATATATATAAAATGTACAGCGAATTGAAATAATATGGAACAAAAAAGAAGAAAAGCAACAAGGCTTAAGGGATTTGACTATTCCCAAAACGGCGCTTATTTTATAACTATTTGCGTTAAGGATATGAAATGTGTATTGGCTGAAATCGTAGGGGCTGACGACCTCGGCAGCCCGTTAATTTTTCTTACAGATTACGGAATGATTGCTGAGAAAAACATAGTTAAAATGAACAGCATATACGATAATATAGCTGTTGATAATTATATTATCATGCCGAACCACATTCATTTATTAGTAAGCATATCAAACGAAAAAAGCGCAACGTACGGGGCGCCGAGGTCGTCGCCCCCTACAAATGCACTTTCAAGATTTGTTACCGCATTTAAAAAATATACAAGTAAAGAAATCGGAACAAATATTTGGCAAAGGGGTTTTCACGACCATATTATCAGAAACGAAAATGATTACTTAACAAGGTGGCAATATATAGATGAAAACCCGAAAAAATGGTTATTAGGCAAAGATAAATATTATGCATAAAAAGAGGAGGGCTTGGGGCGCCCTCCTCTTTTTCTTATTTCCAGCTGCGGGCACGTTTTCCGCTCTTGGTGATTTTGTTTTTGCTGTCCTTTTTAATCTGTTTTTTTGTTGAATTAATGCCGTAACGCTTACTTGATTTTATGGTATTATTTGTTATAACAATCTTATTTGATTTAACAATATTAATACCGTCGCGCTTTTGGGTTACAAACTGGTTTTTATCAATTTTTGCGCTGTCAGCCTTTTCAAGCTTAACGGCATCGCTTGAGCAGGTTGTTGATTTATTTGAAACAATCTTTGCCGACTTTGAAGCCTTAAGGTTTACTGCTGTTCTGCACTTCTTAACTTTATTTTTCGTTATGTTAAGCGAAGCGCTGCTTTCAGCAAGAACGGCGTCGCGCGCAGAGCTGTTTATAACGTTTGACAAAACCTTTGTTTTCTTTGCGGAAACGAGGTGAATACCGTCCCTGCCAACGCCGGTTATAGTGTTGGTATTAAGCGTATTTGAAGCGGAGCTTTCAACCTTAATGCCGTCCTTCTTGGGTTTGGAAACCGTATTTTTATAAACGGTATTTGAATTAGAGCCCTCAAGAAGGTTGATGCCGAACATATCGCTGTCATAGCCGCCCTTCGGCGTAGTGTTATAAATCTTATTTTCACTTAAGGTGTTGCTGATGCTTGCGTTAAGGCGAATACCGTCGCCCGTTCCGCCGCTCTTTTTCTTTGTTAAGTTACAGGTAATCGTATTATTTGTAACAGTATTCTTTGCAGCGCCCTGAAGCCAGATTCCGTATGCAGGACAGTTTATGGTTATGGTATTCTTTGTAACCGTAACACCTGAAACTCTGAAATCGCCCTCGGGGCAAACGTAATTCTTACCCTTCTGCTTTTGAATCGCCTTGCTCTGTTCGGCGGTAAACTGCTCGCCGTAAAGCTGAATTCCGTAGCATGTGTTAACAAAATCTTCTTTATAACCCGGGCAGATTGTAATAGTATTATTTTCTATTCTGCCGTTCATAATGATATAAGAAGTCTGCTTAACATAGGCCTTTGCTCTCGGTTTATAAAAATTGCTGTGAGAGCCGTCAACGGTTCTGAAAAGAATGCCTGCGCCGCAGTTGGTTATTTTATTACCGCTTACAACGCTGTTCTTATAATTTGAGCATATAATTGCATAGCCTTCAATGTTTTCAAAGGTGTTATTTGTAATTTTAATATTATCAAACAGCGAGGTTGCAACGGTTGAATGAGTACCTACGCCCCTCTTCAGGTTTTTGAAGGTGCAGTTTGTAACGGTAATATTACGGCTTATTGTTTCATCGCCGTCGGGGTTATAGTTGCTGAAATGCTCGGGCACCGCAGCGTCTATCTGAAGCGCTTCAATGTTGCTGTTGCCGCCCCACGGGCCTGCGAAATTAAGGAACTTGCAGTTTTTAAAGGTTACGTTTTCGCTCGCCGCAAATTCAACATAGTGCTTTTGAGCAACGTTGGTCATCGTTACGCCGTCCATTGTAACACCGCTTAAATGGCCGAACTTGAATATTGCCTGAGTTTTTCCGCCGCCGTCAAGCGTACCGCCGATAAACGAAACATTTCCTCCGGCAGTATAACCCGGGTATCCCTTGCCGTCGTTGGCGTTTGTAAATTCCGCCTTTTTTGCAAAGCGGAACATCGGGCTGTCCTTGGCGTCAGTATCGTTATGTATGAGTTTAACGCCTTCGGTTAAATCCAGAATTGTATTTGAATAAATGTGAACCTGGCTTGTTGTATAGTAAGTACCCGAGGTTGTAAACTTAACTCTGTAGGTTTTGCCGTCGTTCGCATCCCTTATGCTTTTGAAAGCGCTTTCAAGCTCCTCGGTAACATCAGCGCCCTCAGCTGCTTTAATATACAAAATTTCCTCGCTGTCCTGCGAAGGGTCTTCACCGGCAGGCTCCGATGTGTTTTCCGTAACATCTTCGCTTGTATCTTCCGTTACGTTTTCACTTGTGTTTTCCGTAACGTTTTCGGTTATGTTTTCACTTGTGTTTTCGCTTGTATCTTCTGTTACGTTTTCGCTTGAAGAATTTGTTGTTAATTCCTCAATAACATCATCGGCTAAAGCGCTTAAAGACATAGCGGAAATAACTATGACGAAAGCTATTAATACCGATAAAGCCTTTTTTAAGTTGTTCATATTATTTCACCTTACCCGTTAAGAATTTCAAAGTTCTTTTTATTACACTTATAGAGATTCTTGAACACCTCAAAGTTTCTTTCGTAAACAGCTTTATTGGCCGGATTCGGTTTATAGGTCATCTTTGCGGGGATAAGCTTTTTAACGTCCTTCATTGAAGGAATTAAGCCCATACCTACAACTATACAAGCCGCCGCGCCTACTGCGCCGATATTCTGGGGTGAATCAACAACCTCAATATTTTTTTGAAGAATATCCGCAAGAATCTGACAGGTAGCCTCGCCGAGAGCGCCGCCGCCGCAGAAGCGGATTGTGTCATTAATATGAACCTTCTTATTCTGCCTTTCAAGCATCCACTTAAGGTGGAAACAGATACCCTCAACAACGGAACGGATAAGCTCCGTTTTACCCGTTTCAAGCTTAATGTTGAAGAACATACCTGCGGCGTTCGGGTCCTCAAACGGACAGCGGTTGCCGTGGAGCCAAGGCGTAAATATAACGCCGCCCGAGCCGGGCTCCGCTCTGCCGATAACCTCTTCAAGATAATCGTAAAGGTTAAATTCAAAGGATTCGTAGCTATAAACATTTTCAGTAGGGTGAGACTGAAGATAAACGCCTATTTCATCAAGAGCAAGGTGGTCTTTTACCCAGCCTACGCATTTATTTGAGGTTTCAAGCTCGCCGAAGTAGTTATAAGCAGTCGGGTCTGCGCCGACGATTGAAGCCATCATCGCGCCTGCGTCAACCATCTGTTTTTCAACAACTGTTCCAACCCAGCCTGAAGTTCCCGAATAAATATGGGTATCGCCAACCTCGACCGCGCCGGTACCTACGCCGATAAGCGAAGCGTCGCCGCCGCCGCCGTATACTGCCGTTCCGGGGGCAAGGCCGAGCTCTTTTGCGGCTTTTTCGGTTACCTCGCCTACTTTTTCGGTTGACGCTTTGATTTCGGGCATATGCTCAATTTTTACGCCAACCATATCGCAAATAGGCTTGCACCATCCCTCGTGGCCCTTTCTTGTATCGTAAAGAAGGGTTCCGAAAGCGGAATCGTTAGTCATAACGAATTCGCCGCTTGCACGGCAGATTAAATATTCCTTAATATCAAGCCACTTATAAATCTTCTTGAAGTTTTCGGGCTCATGAGCTTCAACCCATTTATATTTCCAGATAGGGTCTTTAACGGAAGATGATACCGCGCCCGTATAGCGAAGATATTTAAGCAGCTTTGTAACCTCTGCGCCTGCAACCTGAACGCCGTAAGCAATTCCCTTTTTCAGCTCTTCCCTTGCACGCTGGTCCATATAGGTCATCGGGCGGCGGATGCATTTGCCCTCCTTGTCAACAAGAACAAGGCCCTGCATTGCACTGCAGAAGGAAATACCCTCAATCTGCTCCTTTTGGATATCGGGCCTCTTTTTAAATACAACCTGGGTTGTAATGCACATCGCTTTCCACCACTCATCGGCGTCCTGCTCTGCGCCGCCGTCAACGCCTGTTTCTTCGTTAACGTAAAGCTTATATCCCTCTGTTGCGGAAGCGAGAATTTTTATTTCCTTATCAACCTCAATAAGGCATGTTTTAATTCCCGTTGTTCCGATGTCATAGGTGATTACAAATTTGCTCATATGTATCAATCCTCTCTTTATTTTTCAAAAGTAAATGCGCTTTCAATGAACTTAAGAAGCTGATTTACAACCTGTTCGTCGTCCATCTCATCTACATTGATTCCGGTATAAATTTCAAAACGGTCACGGTAGTAATCGCAGGTATAGGAAAACTGAAGCGACATAAGTAGGTTATCAAGAAAGAAGGCGAAAAGCCGAGGGTCCAAATCCTGCCTAACGTCGTTATTTGCAAAAGCCTGCGCGATTGAGGTTATATATTTTCGGCTTGTTGAAAACTCAATTTCCTCTGACAGCGCCTTGGCGAGCTTCGGATTTTTTTCGCTTGTAATTTCGTTATAAAGCCTTATGTAGTTGGCATTTTTCTTTGAATGGTAACAGGTTGTTCTTATAACCTTTTCGGCCTTAATAAGAAGCTTATCGTCGCTTTTCATAATTTCATCAAGCGCGTCGTTAAGAATGGTACAGCCGCGCTGAATGCAGGTTAAAAACAAATCCTCTTTAGTTGCAAAATACTTATACATAAGCCCTATGCTTATGCCTGATTTTTTAGCGATAACGTTTATATTTGCATTTTCAAAGCCGTTATTTGAAAACTCCTCAATACCGACCTCGAGGATTTTTTCTTTCCTTTCATCAGTGGCGCGTTCAAAGGCTTCCTTGTATCTTTTCTCTATCATAATGTATTTTTGTAGGGTTGCACAAACTAAGCGCTTGTTATTTGTTTAAAACCTACAAAACTCCTTCGGTGAGCATTAATTCACTAACAATATACTAACATTTATCGCTTTTTTTTGCAATAAAAATAAACAAAAATTTTTAAAATATCATTTGACAAATCGTAAAAAAGTGATATACTTAAAGTGCAAATATAGTGAGTGGTGGCTCACGCAATAAATGGTGAGCGACGGCTCACTAAATCACAAGGAGGAATAATTATGGATACAAGATTTGCTATCTCCGAGTATCCCAACGCTGCGGCTATAACAGCACAGCTTGACGCACTCATCAAAAAACCGATTTATTCAATCAACAGAGATGCTCTTAAAAAATATGTTGACGAGTATTTCGGCAAAAAATGCGCTAAATCCAAGGAAATGATTGAAGAAGCTAAAAACATCATTCCCGGCGGTGTTCAGCACAACCTTGCATTTAACTACCCCTTCCCGATTGTTATGGTTAAGGCTAAGGGCAACAAGCTTTACGATATTGACGGAAACGAATATTTCGACTTCCTTCAGGCAGGCGGCCCTACAATTATCGGCTCAAACGATGACGTTGTAAAAGAGAAGGTTAAGGAATTACTTGACGACTGCGGTCCGTCAACAGGTCTTTTCCACCCCTACGAATACAAGCTTGCTAAAAAAATCAGCGAATGTGTTCCTTCAGTAGAAATGTTCCGTATGCTCGGTTCGGGTACTGAGGCTTGTATGTGCGCTGTTCGTGTTGCAAGACTTGCAACAGGCCATAAGAACATCATCAAGATGGGCGGCGCTTACCACGGCTGGTCAGATCAGCTTGCGTGGGGTATGCGTGTTCCCGGAACGCTTAATACACAGTCTCACGGTGTTCCGCTTTTCGTTTTCAAGCACACTCAGGAATTCTTCCCCAACGACCTTAAGTCGCTTGAAATGAAGCTTAAGATTAACAAATTCCGCGGCGGCACTGCTGCTGTATTCATTGAGCCCTGCGGCCCCGAATCGGCAACACGTCCCGTTGATAAGGACTTCCCGAAGGGTGTTCAGGCTCTTTGCCGCAAGTACGGCGCTCTCCTTGTTTCAGACGAGGTTGTTACAGGCTTCCGTATCGGTTTATCAGGCGCTCAGGGTTATTACGGATATGACCCGGATATCACCATCTTCGGTAAGATTATCGCCGGCGGTTATCCCGGTGCAGGCGGAATCGGCGGCCACAAAGAAGTTATGAAGTATCTCGGCGCAGGTCTTGACAAGGCTGAAGGCAAGAAGATTCACAAGGCTATGTGCGGCGGTACAATGGCTGCTACGCCAATTTCATGCGTTGCAGGTTACACCGTTATCTGCGAAATCGAAAAGCGAAATGCTTGCCAGGTAGCAGGAAGAATGGCTGACAGACTTACAAAGGGTATCAACGAAAGCATTAAGAAGTATGACCTTCCGTTCGTATGCTATAACGTTGGCTCAATCTGCCACCTTCACACTGTTGCTACAATGCAGTTCAGAATTAACTGGAAGAAGATTTGGGAGGTACCGTCAGTTCTTAAGCAGACCGGTATCCGTCAGAAGGAAATGCAGTATATGGGCGCTGCTTACATGGCTGAAGGCCTTGTAACTCTTGCAGGCTCACGTCTTTACACCTCAAGCGCTTATACCGAAGAGGATATCGATGAATGCATCCGTCGCTTTGACAAGGTTCTTTCTCAGTGCGAAAGAATTACGGAATACGATAAATAAAAAAATTAAGAGGGGTACAGAGTAATCCCCCCGACGGGAGGGCCTCTGTGCCCTCCCGTAAATTATTACAGGAGATATAATATGGCTTACGAAATTGAAGAAGCTAAAAGATTAGTTGTTCAGGCAGGTCTTGACCTTATTAAAAAAGGCCTTATCGCCCGTACTTGGGGAAATGTTTCAGCCCGTATTTCCGATACTCAGTTTGTTATCACTCCTTCGGGCAGAGCTTACGAGGATTTAACGCCGGATGAAATCGTTGTTGTTAACATCGACGACTGTTCTTATGAAGGCGACATTAAACCCTCTTCCGAAAAAGGCGTTCACGCTGCGGCTTACCGCCATCATCCTACGGTTGACTTTGTTATTCACACTCACCAGAAGGCTGCCACAATCGTTTCAATTACCGGAATGGAAATCAGAAACGTATATCCCGAATTCAGAGACGTTCTCGGCGAGAAGGTTCCCTGCGCTGCATATGCTATGTCAACAACGGACAGCCTTCGCAAGAAGGTTGAGCGCTGCATCGAGATGAACCCGAGAGCTCGCGCAATTATGATGATGCATCACGGCACGGTTTGCATGGGCGATTCATACGAGCACGCTTTCGCTCTTGCTGAAAACCTTGAAGCTTGCTGTGAAAAGGTAATTAAGGATAACTACCTTCGTCATTCCTGGGAAACGACTTACAGCGACGATAAAAAGCGCCAGTTCTTCCTTGATAAAAACGAAGCCGGCGATATGCCCTGCTGTATTCCCGACCTCGGCTCATCTATCAGAAACGGCAACTATTTCACCCTCACCGTAGGCGATACAACGGTTGACGTTGATATTGAAACAGGCGTTGGAATTAACGGCCTTGCGCCGAAGATTGAAAAGCTTCACCGCGCTATCTATAACGCAGAGGACTGCACGATGATTAAACACCTTGCAACCCCCGACGTTGTAGCTGTTTCGTGCACGGGCGAAGGCATTACTCCGATGATTGACGACTTTGCCCAGATTGTTGGCATTGACGTAAAGAACTGCCCGTGGATTGACGGCAGCACGGATGAATGCGCAAAGGAAATCGGCGAAGCAATTGATAACAGAAACGCTGTTCTTATTCAGGGCGCAGGCGCTCTTATTACGGGAAATACCGACGGCGATATGCAGGCGCTTGACATCATTATGGATAAGCAGTGCCAGGCTATTATTGACGTTGACATTTTCAACCGCGCTCACTACGTTCCGAAGCTTGAATGCTTCCTTATGAGAACCGTTTACCTTGCAAAATACAGCAAGAAAATCAACGAAAAATAAACTAATAATAATGAAAAGTAGAATGGCTTATTGCCATTCTACTTTATTTATGATAGTATTCTGTTATGGAACAGTTACCTAAAAGAAAGCCTAATAGGTTAAAGAATTATGATTATTCTAAAAACGGCGCATATTTTATTACTTTATGCACCAAAGACAGAAAGCATATCTTGTCACAAATCACCGTAGGGACGAGCATTGCTCGTCCGCAGGAAATACATCTTACGGAAACAGGCGAAATCGTAGATAAATCAATAAGGGAAATTCCAAATCATTATGAAGGCGTTTTTGTTGATAATTATGTTGTAATGCCCAATCATATTCACATGATAATCCGTATAGAAAGAAATGACGGACGAGCAATGCTCGTCCCTACGGTATCAAGGATTATACAACAGATGAAAGGCTATGCAACAAAACAAGCAGGTAAGCCGATTTGGCAAAACAAGGCATATGACCATATCATTCGGGACGATTACGACTATATGACAAAATATCAGTACATTGATGATAACCCCGCAAAATGGCTTCTTAAACAGGATGAATACAATTGAAATAAACGCAATCTGATTGAACAAAGAATAACGGACGAGCAATGCTCGTCCCTACGATGATATTTTTCCTTTTATAACAGTTAAAATGAGTTAGAGAAATTTACTCTAACTCATTTTTCATTTGCAAATTATAGTCCACTCGCGGTTGTTTTTATTTACACTGTTCTTCAAAATCGGCAACAAGCGCGTCCTGAATAGCTTTCAGCATTTTCGGGGCTTTGCCACCGACGGGCTTTCCGTCAACATGGGCAACCGGAATACAGAAGGAGCCCGTCGAATGAACTATGATTTCATCGGCATTCATAAGCTCGTTAAGGGTGTATTCCCTTTCCTCGGTTTTATAGCCGAGCTTTTCGGCAAAGGCAAGAAGTCTTATTCTCGCCGTGCCCGGAAGCACCTTA
This sequence comes from uncultured Eubacteriales bacterium, assembly GCA_900316345.1. Taxonomy (GTDB): domain Bacteria; phylum Bacillota; class Clostridia; order Oscillospirales; family Acutalibacteraceae; genus Eubacterium_R. The sequence goes on from ONCR01000004.1 coordinate 26,383, forward strand.
TCGTCAAGCGGATGGGTTATAACCGTACCGTCCTTAAAAATTGAAACGTTGGAATGGGCGCATTCAGTTACAATACCGTCCCTTACAAATATCGCCTCGCCGCAGCCCTTACGGTTGGCGGCGGTTGCGGCAAGAACGCTCGGTATAAGATTGAGCGTTTTTATATTGCAGTAATAAAAGCGCTTATCTTCAAAGGTAATAACGTCAACGGGCTTATAAGTATCCCTTACCGGCTCCGGCGTAAGCATAATGCAAAGATTGCCCTTAATTCCCTTTTCGTAAACGTGTTCCCTTATTCCGCTGCCCCTTGAGCATTGCATATAGATAAACTGCTCCGGGCTGTCAACCTTAAGAACAAGCTCCTTTAACAGCGCTTCAAGCTCGCTTCGTTCAACAGGGATATTAATATCAAGAAGGCGCGCACTGTTGTAAAAACGGTTAAGGTGGGCGTCTATATCAAACACCTTATGGTTATGGGCATAGGTTGCGTCATAAATACCGTCGCCGTAATAAACAGCTCTGTCCGTTACGGGAATCTGCATTTCTTCAATCTCTGCAACGCTCCCGTTATAATAGCAAAGGTTTTTCATTTAATACACCGTACCTGTTGTTATATCAAAGGCAAGAACGCTCGGCTTGCCGTTTTGTATGTAATCAATAAACACCTTATTATTCTCTTCAATAACGTTGACAACTCTGCTGTCGTCATCGCTTAATACGTCCTTGAAAACCTCAAGTTGCTCTTCATTATACTTGGAAATATCGTCGCTCATAAACAGAACGCCACCGAAAAGCTTAATAAACTTAGCAAGCGTTTTTTGCTGTTCAAAGGTAAATTCAATGTTATCGCGGCGAAGAAGAAAAACGTCCGGGTCACAAAGGAAGGCTCTGCCGTTAAGGCAACGGCGGTAAATGCTGTTATGAATAGCGTTAGGGGTTGAAACATCCTCTCGGTGCATATTCCTGCGAAGGAGCTTATGCGGCCACCAAAGAGCCATATCGGGCCCTATACGCATATATTCAACCTTGCCGAAGCAGGGCATCTGCTGAACGCCGCAACCGAGAATTTCCTTATCGCCTACGCATTCGCGAAGAAGGTCAATGCTGTCATAGGCAATCTCGCCCCTCGTTTTGCCGTGCATCGGTTTTACCGAAGCGGCATAGAGGAAATCAAGCTTTACAAGGTCAAAGCCCCATTCGTCAAGAACGGTTTTAAAAACCTTTTTAATGTAATTTCTTGCACTCTCGTTATAAATGTCAAGCGCATAAAAGCCGCCCCAGTTATGGCCTACGGGAACCGGCTTTCCCTTTTCATCCTTAATAAGCCAATCCTTATGTTCCTTAGCAAGAACGGAGCCCTTCTGCGCTCCGAAGGGCGCAAGCCAGATTCCGGCCTTGAAGCCCTGCTTATGGATAGCGTCGGCAATCGGCTTCATACCGTTGGGGAATTTCTTTTCGTCAACGATAAGCCAGTCGCCCACCTTGGCTTCATAGCCGTCGTCAACCTGATAAGTATTAACGTATTCCTTTTGCGATGAAAGCGAATTAAGGTCGCGCAGGATTATTTTTTCGCTTATATCCTGATAGTAATTATACCACGAAGTATAACCCTTAATTTTGTTAAGGGTAAGGGGCTTAACGCCCATCTCTTTAAAGTATTCGTCAAAAACCTCGTCATATTCGCCGCCCGTAATGAATAGATTTAAAATCTCATACGGTTCGGTAATTGTTATGCCGTCAAGGTCCTTTGAAAAGCGCATAGTATTGTTATGCATATCGGCATAAATCAGCGTATAACCCGTTCTGTCGGTCAGCGAACCGAAAAGGTCAATGGTATTTCCGTTTCTTACGTACGCAAAGCCGTGGGAATGGAACTGTCCCTTCTTTCGGTCGTTATGAATAAAGGTGTAATCACCTACGTACTTCATACCGTACATTTTGCCGTAGGGACTTTTGCCGATGGTATTGAGGTCCGACACGGTTTCATCAATAGTGAATTCCTTAGTATCAGTCCAGGACTGAAAACCGTTTGCAAAAAACTTTGACGTTGGGTAAAACTTATAATCAAGCTGAACGTAAAATTCCATAATCTTTATGGGATTAACCGGAGTAAGAACAACTTTAAGAGAGTTGATGTTTTCCGTCATCTCAAACGTAAAATCCTCATTAGGCTTATTGGCAAGCTTGGTTTTGCCGCCTACCGAATATTTGAAATAATACTTGTAGTGCATAGCTTTTCTCCATAAAAATAAGGTTACATATGAATATATGCAACCTTATTATACATATTCTTTAAAACTTTTCAAGAGAATTAGCTAAAAAAGATTTTGTTTTTTCGCTCTGCGGATTTTCAAAAACCTGCTGCGGCGTTCCCGCTTCAACAACAACTCCGTCAGCCATAAAAATCACCTTGTCGGAAACGTTCTTTGCAAACTCCATTTCGTGGGTTACGACTATCATTGTGCTTCCGCTTTCCTTAAGGGATTTAATAACCCTTAAAACCTCGCCTGTAAGCTCGGGGTCGAGCGCGGAGGTGGGCTCGTCAAAACATAGAATATCGGGCTCCATCATAAGAGCGCGCGCAATTGCAACCCTTTGCTGCTGGCCGCCCGAAAGCTGGCAGGGATAGTAATCCGCCTTATCCGAAAGATTTATCCTTTCAAGCAATTTTCTCGCCTTTTTATCAAGCTCCTCTTTTGCAGCAAGCTTATCAAGCAGCGGTGCAAGCATTAAATTCTGCATAACCGAGTATTGGGGAAACAGGTTAAACTGCTGAAAAACAAGCCCGAAATGAAGGCGCTTTGAGCGAAGCTCCTTTTCCTTGAGCTTTTTATCCTTTTCGCCGTCATAGATGGTTTCGCCGTTTACGGTTATTGTTCCTATCTGGGCGAATTCAAGGAAATTAATACAGCGAAGAAGCGTCGTTTTTCCCGAACCGGAGGAGCCGATAATTGAAAGCACCTCGCCCTTTTCAAGCTCAAAATCTATTCCCTTAAGAACCTCGGAGCTGCCGAAGCTTTTATGAATATTTTTAACGGTCAATAATGCCATAATTAACTCCTGTAATAATCAAGTTTCTTTTCAATTCTTCCGAAAATAACGGTTAATATTCCGTTAAACAGAAGGAAGAATACGCCCGTATAAAACAGCGGCCAAATAAGCCCGCGCGCCGTAAAACGGTCCGCCATCATAATAACCTCCGAAACGGCGATAACGCGCGCAAGCGAGGTATCCTTAACAAGGGTAATTATCTCATTGCTCATAGGCGGCACTATTTTCTTTATAACCTGCATAAGGGTAATTCTGAAAAATATCTGGCTCTTAGTCATTCCAAGCACCATTCCCGCCTCATGCTGACCTACGGGGACGCTTTCAATTCCGCCCCTGTAGATTTCGGAAAAATACGCCGCATAGTTAATTACAAACGCAACAAGCGCCGCCGTAAAACGCGTTTTCATAGGCGAATTGAAAACAATTCCGGGAACGTAAAAAACTATGAAAAGCTGAAGCATAAGCGGCGTTCCCCTGATAATCCAGACAAAGGTTTTTGAAAGCCACTTAAGCGGAGGAAATTTTGACATTGAGCAAAAGCTTACCAAAAGCCCGAGGGGAAGCGCAAAAATCAGCGTAAGGCCGAAAAGCCTTATATTCTCCCAAAAGCCTTTTAAAAGCTCAAAGGTTATTGTTGAAAAATCCATTTTATTCTCCTGCTAAAAACAGCAGGCAGATTTCTCCGCCTGCCGATAAATTATTTTGCTTTTATGCAAGCTGTTCGCCGAGGTTATACTTTTCGGCAATTTTCTGAAGAGTTCCGTCAGCCTTAAGCTCGTCAATAGCTTTGTTAACAACCTCGGTAATATCACTGCCCTTACGGAAAGCAATACCGTACTGCTCGTCGGCAAATGACTTTTCAACGATTGCAAGGTCTTCATAGCTTGAGCCTTCACCGAGGGAGCCGATACCCGTTACATAGTCGATTACGGCAGCGTCGGCTGTTCCCGATTTAACCTCCATAAGCGCTGTTTTCATATCCTGAACAGCAACATATTCGGCTTTTCCGAAGAAGTCCGCATAATCTTCAGACTGAACGATTTCTTCACCGTAGGATTCCTTTTCCGCAACAACGGTTTTGCCGTCAAGAGCGCCTGCAGTTGCGAACGAAGCCGCATTTTCTTTTTTACAGATAATAACCTGTTTATTGTTCATATAAGGATTGGAAATCGACATTGCCTCCTGTCTTTCGGGAGTTATCGTAAGGCCGTTCCAGATACAGTCAATGTTTTTTGCGCTGAGCTCTGTTTCCTTTGCTTCCCATGAAATCTCCTGGAACTTGGGTTCAACGCCGAGCTTTTCGCAAACTGCCTTGCCGAATTCAACCTCAAAGCCTGTAAGCTCATTATTTTCATCATAATAATCCATAGGCTCAAAAATTGTTATACCGATTACAAGGCTTCCCTTATCCTTAACATATGCAAGGTCGGAATCGGCGGCAGCAGCCGCGGCGCTTTCGCCCTCTGCAGGTGCCGGTGAAGAAGCGTTATCGGTCTTTTTGCCCGAGCAGGCAACGAAGATAACAGCAACCATTACAATTGAAAGAAGTACCGCTAAAAGCTTTTTAATGTTTTTCATAATTTCGTCCTCTCTTTAATTTTTTAAGGTGAGCCCATTATACTTTATTTCTTTAGCAAAGTAAAGCGTTAATTCTTTAAATTGTTAAATTGCACAAAAAAACGTTTTCCGTTAATGCATAATTATGAATTTTGTGGTAAAATAGAAATTAGTATTGACTTTGTATAATTAATGTGATATTGTATGTTCATACAAAAACAATGTATAAAAATTCGTTTTCAATAAATATTAAGGAGGAAATGAAAATGAAAAACATGAAAAAAATCATTGCAATTATTGCAGCTATTGCAGTTATCTGCGCTGTATTCGTTGCCTGCTCGGGCAAAAAGACTGACGAAAAGTCTAACGCAAATTCTGCAAACAACGCTTCAGTATCCGAAAAGGCAGACGAAGAAGCAACAGGCGGCAAGCTTGTTATGGCTACAAACGCCGAATTCCCGCCGTATGAATTCCACGAAGGCGATTCAATAGTAGGTATCGACGCTGAAATCGCAGCTGCTATAGCCGAAAAGCTCGGCATGGAGCTTCAGATTGAAGACGTTTCGTTCGATTCCATCATCCCCGGCGTTCAGGCTAAGAAATACGATATGGGTATGGCCGGTATGACCGTTAACGAGGACCGTCTTAAGGACGTTGACTTCTCTGATTCATATGCAACAGGCGTTCAGGTTGTTATTGTTAAAGAAGGCAGCGATATTGCAACCGTTGACGATGTAGCAGGCAAGAAGATTGGCGTTCAGACCTCAACAACAGGCGACATCTATGCTACAGACGATTTCGGCGATGAAAACATTACCCGTTACGATAACGGCGCTGTTGCTGTTCAGGCTCTTATTTCCGGCAAGGTTGACTGCGTTATTATTGATAACGAGCCTGCAAAGAGCTACGTAGCAGCTAACGAAGGCCTTAAGATTCTTGATACCGAATATGTAGAAGAGCAGTACGCTATCTGCTTCAACAAGGAAAACACAGAGCTTAAGGATAAGGTTAACGGCGCTCTTAAAGAGCTCATCGCTGACGGCACTGTTCAGAAAATCGTTGATAAATACATCAACGCTGACTAATAAAAATACAATAGATTAGGGCGGAACAGCTCCGCCCTGATTTTATGTTTTTAAAGGAAGCACCTATGAATACATTTACCCTTTCAATCGTTGAGGATTTTAAAAGAATTATTATTGAGGATAACCGCTATCTTAAGCTGATTGACGGTTTTTTTAACACGCTTAAAATCACCTTCGGCGCGCTTGTTATCGGCGTTGTAATCGGCATTATAGTTGCTGCGGTAAGAACCTCATTTGATAAAAACCGCGAAAGCATGAAGCTGCACGGCGGTGTCGGCTACTACATTCTCGGATTTTTCAATTTTATTTGTAAAATCTATTTAACTATTATAAGAGGAACGCCCGTTGTTGTTCAGCTTATGATTATATATTTCGTTATTCTTCAATCGGTAACAAACGGCGTTATAGTCGGAATAGTTGCCTTCGGTATAAACTCCGGCGCGTACGTTGCCGAAATATTCAGGGCAGGCATTATGTCCGTTGACGAGGGGCAGTTTGAAGCAGGGCGAAGCCTCGGCTTCAACTATCTTCAAACGATGAAATCAATAGTAATTCCCCAGATGTTCAAGGCCGTGCTCCCTACCCTTTTAAACGAATTTATCGCGCTTCTTAAGGAAACCTCGGTTGCAGGTTACGTAGGCGTTATGGACCTTACAAAATCGGGCAACGTTATTGCGGGAAGAACGTTTAACTACGTTATTCCGCTTGCTATAGTTGCGCTTGTTTACCTTGCGGTTGTAATGCTTCTTACCTCCATCGTAGGCAAGATTGAAAGGAGGCTTCGCAAGAGTGACAGATAACAATGTTTTAATTGAAGTTAAAGATTTAAAGAAGCACTATATTGGCGGTACCGTTAAGGCGCTTAACGGAATTACAACGGAAATTAAAAAGGGCGAGGTTGTTGTTATAGTAGGCCCCTCAGGCTCGGGAAAATCGACCTTCCTTCGTTCGCTTAATCTTCTTGAAATACCGACAAGCGGTCAGATTATTTTTGAAGGAACCGATATAACCGCAAAAAACGTTAATATTAATCTTCACCGCCAGAGAATGGGAATGGTTTTCCAGCATTTCAACCTTTTCCCGAATATGACTATTTTGAAAAACCTTACAATAGCCCCGATAAAGCTTCTAAAAAAGAGCAAGGAGGAAGCTGACGCAAAGGCTATGGAGCTGCTCGGCAAAGTAGGCCTTGCCGACAGGGCGGATTCCTACCCAAGCCAGCTTTCAGGCGGGCAGAAGCAGAGGGTTGCAATAGTCCGCGCGCTTTGCATGGAGCCCGACGTTATGCTTTTTGACGAGCCTACTTCAGCGCTTGACCCCGAAATGGTAGGCGAAGTGCTTCAGGTTATGAAGGACCTTGCAAACGACGGTATGACAATGGTTGTTGTTACTCACGAAATGGGCTTTGCCAAGGAAGTGGGAACGCGGGTTATCTTTATGGCTGACGGTAAAATACTTGAAGAGAACACGCCTGAGGAATTCTTCTCAAATCCGCAAAACCCGAGGCTTATTGATTTCCTTTCAAAAGTATTATAAAAGCAAAACCGATGACGAATGTCATCGGTTTTTTTATAAATAGGGATTTGCAGGGGTCATCAGGTTAATGGGAGCTCGAGTTCGTAGGGGACGACGACCCCGGCGTCCCGCGCGCTGCGAGCCCTTGTCAGTTGATTGAGCGAAGCGAGATACCATCAACAAAGCGCGTTTACGCGCTTTGTTGCCAAAACAAACGTTGTTTTTATAATGGTGTATCAGAAACGACAATATACGATTGGCGAGGTTTCAACGGGGCGCCGAGTCGTCGCCCCCTACGGCTCCGTTCCGGTTGCCCATCATCCCGACAAATACTGATTTAACTATTTGCTTTCCTCTTCATGCTTTGCAACAAGCGCAGCGAGCATCTTTTCGTGGTCTTCCTTTGTAATTTCGTACTTAATTGTAGGAATAACAGCGATAATCATACCGATTGCGGCAGGAATTGTAAGAAGGAACCACATAGCCCACGAATACTTTGCATAGCGCGGGTCGGTAGCAAAGTGAGCTCCGTTTGCAAGCGCATTGTTCAAATCGTCAATGTTCTTTCCGCTGTAGCCTACGGCATTATAAACGTAAGCCGAAATGATTGAGGAAATACCTGCGGAAAGCTTTGTAATAAAGCTCTGACCCGAGAAGAAGATTCCGTCGGGACGGAAGCCGTTATGGAATTCCTCATAGTCGATACAGTCGGAAATCATCATGCTCTGGCAAACCATTACAAGGCCGAAGCCTACGCCGGCAATCAGGATAAGCACGCCGAGAATGGCAACATATTTAACCTGGTCAAGCTCAGTCGGATGAAGCTTATAGAGAAGGAAAATAAGCGCTGTGGGAATACCGGCAAGGGCTGTAAGATTATAAAGCTTTTTAACGTCAATCTTTTTGATAAGATACGGGAAAACACCCATAATGCCGAACTGACCGATGAAAAAGCCGCCGGCAATAATAAGAAGGATGGCAAGCATCTTTTTGTTGGTAAAATCAAACGCCCTGTTCATATCGCCGTCGCAGTAATAATAAGTGAACAGCGTCATAACAACGATAGTCATAAGCTGAATGGGAGCACGAAGAACGCCCGATATAAGCAATCTTCTGAACGGCTTACAGCTCCACATAAGCTTAAAGCTTTCCTTCATTGATTTTGTTTCTTCCGTTACGGGAACTCTTTCCTTTGTGCCTATGCCTGCAAGCTCGAACAAAGCTGAGGCTACAACCGTTGTTATTATTGCGGCTATAATGAAGCCCTTTTGTGCGTTGGGGGTTTCGGTGCCGTTAATTGCCTGAGAAATAGGGATAATGCCAACAACCATTGTTGCGCCGAAGATTGATGCAAAAATCCTTGCAAGCGAAATAAGCTTTGCTCTGTCGCCCTCGTCTTCGGTCATACGCGGTATAATACCCCAAAGCGGAATATCGCCGATGGTATAGCTCATACCCCAAAGGATATAAGAAATCGCGGCCCATGCGGTGATAAGAACCATTTTTGAGGTTGCGCCCGCCCTTTCGGCAACGGCATAGTTACCGTTAAGGAAGGTTGCGATGGTTATAACGCAAACAACCGGCGGAACAAACAAAAGATAAGGCCTGCACTTGCCCCATTTGGTTTTTGTTTTATCAACGATAGTTCCCATCATAGGGTCGTTGATTGCGTCCCACACTCTTGCAAGAGCCATTATCCATCCGAGGGCAACGGCATTAAGACAGATTACGTTCTGGAAATAGAAATACAAGCCCGTAGCGATGATATTATAAATCATATTCTGACCGCCGAGACCTACAAGGTACATAGCGGCTTCGCGTTTGGTATATGTATTTTTCTTTAGATTTTTAGCCATAATTATCCTCCTTTTACTTTTTATATAAAACGTGTTCAAAATGAACGCCGTCTATATCGTATTCGGCGAGCTTTTCGCGCTCATAAAGCGATTTATCAAAGCTCGGAAAGAAGACGTCAGCCTCGGGGCATTCAGCGTCAATTTCGGTAAGATAAAGCCTGTCGCAGCTATCAAGAAAGGCTTTATAAATGCTTGCCCCTCCGATAACAAAGGCGTTATCCCCTGCCGCTTTAAGCGCCTCGTCAAGGGATAAAACGGTTTCAGCCCCGTCCGCTTTAAAATCCGCGCTTCGCGTTATAACGATATTCTTTCTTCCGGGTAGAGCCTTCGGGAGCGATTCAAAGGTTTTGCGGCCCATTATAACCGCGCTTCCCATAGTCGTTTCCTTAAAAAATTTCATATCCTCGCGGAAATGCCAGATTAAGCCGTTATCCTTGCCAAGCTCGTTATTTTTGCCTATTGCGGCGATAAGTGAAAGCATATTACCACCCCTTACTGCGCTATCGGAAACGCGATTTTACCGAGATGGTTATAATCAATCAGCTTAACGTCCTTAAGGTCACGCGAGTTATCAAATTTAAAGAAATCGTCAATTTCGGGATTGAGCCAAAGCTTTGGCGCGGGTAGGTCGCCGATTTCATCCATACGGCGAATTTGTTCCTTAATCCCGTCAACCTGATTAACGTAGATATGGGCGTCCTTAATTGACCAATCAATTGTTCCCGGCTTTAAGCCCGTAACCTGAGCAAGCATACAAAGAAGCGTTGCGTACTGCGTTACGTTAAACGGAAGCCCGAGCGGAACATCGCACGAACGCTGGTGAACCCAGCAGTTAAGCTTACCGTCCGTCACATCCCATTCGCTTGACCATACGCAGCTCGGAAGCACGGCGGTATCAAGATAATCGTTTTGCCAAAGGGTCATAACCATTCGTCTGTCCTTCGGATTTGTTTTGATTGTGTTAATCAAATTCTGTGTCATCTTGAATTTATTAACAATATAACCGTAGGCGGTGCCGATTGTATGGGCGTATTCCTTGCCGAAATTCTTATGGATGGTTACCTTTTTCAGCTCTCCGTTTTCATCGGGAAGCATTTGGTCGGCCGTCCAGATTCCGTTTTCATCAATCTCCCATTCGTTCCATATTTTAACGTCGCGCTCCTGAAGCCAGCGAACATCGTTTGACTGTGCCTGATAAATCCAGAGCATTTCAAGAACGGCCTGGCGAATAAAGAGCTGTTTTGTTGTTAAAATAGGGAATTCCTCGCTTAAATCGAAATGAAAATGATGCGACGGAACCTTAATGGTGTTTATTCCCGTTCGGTTTTCAACCTCAACGCCGTCGCTTAATATTCTTCTGCATAAATCGAGATAATCCTTATCCCATTTAGACATAATCAGTCCTCCTTCCAAGGATACTTCTTTTGAAGCTCAACGAATTCATCATAGGTTTTTGCGAAGTGAAATTCCTTTTTTAAATCGGAATAAAAGAACATATAATCGGTTTTAGGCGCGTTAACAACCGCGTTTATAATTGATTCGCCCGAATTGGTAATAGGCCCTGCAGGGAGGCCGTCGCAGCGGTAGGTATAATAAGCGTCATAAACCTTTTGCGAAAAACCGTATTCATCGCGCAAATCACGCGCATAAAAATAGGTAACGTCGCTTTGAAGCTTGGTATTGCTGTTAAGGCGGTTAATAAAAACGGAGGCAATGTTTTCAGCCGAGGTATTATCAAAAGCCTCCTCTTGAACAACGCTCGCAAGAGTTACAAGCTCAAAAAGAGTCATACCGTTTTTCTTGCAGAATTCCTTCATTGCACCGCTGTAGTGGTCGTCAAAAGCGTCGAGCATAGCGATAATAACGTTTTTCGGCTCGCAATTCTGGGGAAGGTCATAGGTTGCGGGGAAAAGGAAGCCCTCAAGCCTGTATGCAATAAGCTTATTATCGGGAATTTCGCTTAGCCATTCGTAATCGTAGCCCTCGCTGTTTTTACATTCCTCAAGGAATTCATCAGCACCGCAAATTCCGTTTTCCTCAAGCGTTTTTGCTATCTGCATAACGTTATAGCCCTCGGGGATAGCAACCTTAATTGTTTTATGCGAAACGTCGGGAGCCTGAAGCTTTTTTGCAATTTCGTCATAGCTCATATCGGACGACAGCTTATATTCCCCGTTGATATAAACAAAATCGGGATAGTGAGAGCTCATCCAGTTAACCCACACGGTTGCGTTGGTTATAATTCCGTTTTGGGCAAGTTTTGCGGCAATCTCATCGTCAAAATCGCTTTTTTCAATAACAAGGGTATATTCCCTAACAGGCTGTTCATTGCCTTTTATATCATTACTGATTTTTGAATAGATATTATATCCGAAGCCAGCAATTACGCCGACAAGCACTAAAGAAAGCAGGGCGATAATCACTTTGCTTTTATTTTTCTTTTTAGCCATAAGCACCTCAAAAAAATAATCACTTATAATGATTTTATCATATTACTTAAAAATCTACAAGTGTTTGTTGTTGACTGTAACAATAATTTAATTTATAATTAAAATAATGCGAGGTGATGAAATGAAAAAACGATTTTTAAGCTTAACGGCCTTAATTATAATAGCCGTTTTAATGCTGTGCTCATGCAACGCAGGCGTTATTACGGGCGCTCCGCCGACGCATAGCGAAGCAAGCTCCTTTTCATCGCCCGAGGAAGCAGCTACAGCAAAAATTCAAGCCGAAAAAACGACAAATAAAATTGAGGACGCTACAACAAAGACTAAGGAAACCGAAAGCAAACAAAACGCCGCAACGGCAAGGGAAAGCACAACGGCACAAAGCACTAAAAAGAAAGAAAACAAAACCGAAAAGCCCTCTGAAAACAAAAGCACAACAAAAAAGGAAACTGCAAATCCTGACACACCCTCAGCAACAGGCGACCCGCAAACCGAAAAAAAGCCCGATAATCTTTGCACGCTCACTATTGAATGCACGGATATTCTTAAAAACATTGAATATCTTAAAGAGGGGCACGAGCAGTACGTTCCTAAAAGCGGTTACATTTTAGAAAAAACGGAATTCACCTTTACCGAAGGCGAAACCGTCTATGATTTGATGATGCGCGCGGCAGAGACATATTCAATCAAGGTTACAGCCGAGCACACCTCCTACGGAATTTACATTTCGGGAATCAATAATCTTGACGAATTTGACGTCGGCAAAGCGCAGGGCTGGACAAGCGGCTGGGTTTATTACGTAAACGGTGAATTTGCAAAATATTCAAGCAGTAAATACGTTATTGAAAGCGGCGACAGCATTGTGTTTTCATATTCGTGTAAATACGATTAAATAAAGGGAAGGATACACCTTCCCTTTTCTTATTTATCAAAATCTATTTTCTTTACGTCCTTTTCAAACTCCTCGCCGGGTTTATGCTTTGACGTGGTTCTTTCGTAATAATCGTCCATATAATCCGTCAGCGTGTCATCCTCGGTAAGCCTGCTTGCAAGATGCGCCTGTTTTTTACGCCTGAAATAATTATAGTTAGCAACAAGCATAATAAAGCCGGCGGCAAAATAAACAAGCCCGAGAGCAAAGAATATTTTAAACAGATTAATGAAGCAAAGCTGAATTGCTACGTTGTAAGCATCAAATGAGCAGAAGCGGTATTTAAGCAAGAAGCCCATTTTATAGATAACCGCGAAGCAAGCCACCATAACCGCACCTGCGGTTGTTATGCCCATACCGATGTAGTTGAACTTTCTGTGGCGCCCTCTGTTAAGGAAATCAAGGGCAACGATGCTTGCAATGATTACCACGGCGCAAACCGAAACGGCAATCATCATCATTCTTCCTCTTACAAAGCCGAAAATCGAAACATTTGCGGTATCGTAGCTTCCTACAGCCTCGTTAACGCAGTCAACGGCATATGAGGAAATACGGTTGATTTCATCATCGCTTAAGTGCATACCGTTTTCGTTTGAATAATTGCTAACTGCCGAGCTTATCGCGCCGTAAATCTCGGTTGAATTTGAAAACGCGGTTGCATAACCGTAAACGAAGTTGTGGGCAACCTCTGAAATTACAATATCAATATTATCATTATTAATAGCGCCTACAAGCATTTCCTTAGGAACAGAAAGCCTTTCCGCCCCGTTTTCAAGCTCGGTATCAATTGTTTCTATTATTGCGCTGCTGTTCCTTTTAAGGCCGTTTGCAATAAAACCGTCGCTGTGGAAAAGCCCTACAGCAAGAATGTTAAAGGAAAGAAGAACAAGCGCAACTGCAATAGCCATTGAAAGGCCGAAAATCAAAAGCTTATGAAGGTAATATCTAATCAAGAAAGCACCCCCTTAAACCATTTCGGCTACAAATACCTGGTAAAAATAATCGTTACCGAGGTTTGTAAAATCGTAATACTGAAGGCAGAGCAAAAGCCTGTTTTCGCCTAAATGAGAGCTGAGTTTCTTTTCCTCTTCACAGGGAAGGATTTTAGTCAGCCTGTAGGTATATACGTCCTTGTTGTAAAAACTGACCTTAAAGGTATCGCCGATTTGACAGCGATGAAGCGGCTTGAAGCTGTCGCTCGTATTAGCGCCGATAAGAAGAAGGCTTCCACCGTTCCACGGCTCCTTGCTCGCCTTGCTCATAATAATGCTTCCGTCCTCGGCGGCATGATAACTAATTGCCTTTTCGCCGAAGCCGATATCCTCGCTTGAAACCGAGCCGACAAAATCGCCGCTTTTCAGCTCCGAAAAGCCTTCGTAGCTTTTTGCCGAAAATGCAGTAATATCAAGCGTTTTAACCGTATTTGAAGTTTTATTACCAACAGCCGCCGTTTTAGCAACGGCCCTCGGCCCTGCAAAAATCAGAACTGCAGCTGCAAGCGCCGCGCAAACGGCGGGGACTATAACAGCCCTTTTGATAAAATTAAAAACCAATGAATTCATATTTACACCAAATTTCAGTCAAATATAATGAGCAGAGTATATTATATACTATTAATCCGAAATAAGCAAGAAAAACTATTTCCATAGCTGTAAAAATTATAAATACAATTGTAAAGCATTCAGATATGATATATTATTAATTAAAAAAACAAGGAATAACAGTTATGAAAAAAACAAACGACGTTATAAGCGAATTCTTTTTGCTCAAATTAAAGCTTTTCTTTTCCTCACAGCGAAAGCTTCCGTAATTATTAATATCATCAAGCGCGGTTTTAGGCTTAACCGTCCAAACTAACATTGCAATTACCTCAATCCGTGTTATTCTTTGCGTTTTAATCTTAACATAACATTTTTACATTTTCAACAATCGGTTAAGCTAAAAGCGTTGATTAGCGGCAATTCATATGATAAAATTAAAACAATTGAAATAATTAAAATCAAAAGGCTGTCTTATTCGTCTTAAATATAAATATACTATTTTAGGGAAAAAGCTATGAGTAATGAAGAATTAAAACGATACGTTAAAGAGGCAAAGAATAAAAATTCAAAGGCCTTTGAAAAAATCTATAAAGCCACTTACCAAGAGGCATATATTATCGCCTATTCGCTGGTTGACGATAAAGACAGTATTGAAGACATAATACATGACGTTTACATAAAGGTTCTTTTAAATCTTCCCAACCTGAAAAATGACAGTAGTTTTAGACCGTGGTTTAAGCGGATTGTTACAAACACCTGTAAGGATTTTATGATTAAGAAGAAGCCCGATTTGTTTTCTTCTTACGATTTGGACAATGTTTTTGAGGAGGATTTTGACCAAAGGCTTGTTGACGCACAAAGCCTTGAAAAGCCGTTTACAAGCAAAGCCGAAGCACAAGAGATTTCAAAAAGAATTCTAAAGGCAATAGAAAAACTGCCTGATGAGCAGCGCATTTGCGTAATGATGCACTACTTCTCCGAAATGAAGGTTGACGAGATTGCAAATACGCTCGGAATTTCAAGAAACACGGTTTTAAGCAGATTGAGCTATGCAAGAAAAAAGCTGAAAAAAGAGCTTGAAGATGATAAGGATAACAACTTCTTCGGCATTGTTTTATTCCCGTATATTCAAAGCATCGGGCTTGCTCCTGAGGCAGCGGCACTTAAAGCGAGCGGAGAAACGCTTGCGGCGATTATGGCAAGCACCGAAGCGAAGGCGTTTTTTGCTTTTTCGGCAACGGGATTTTTTGCAAAAATCGCGGCGCTGACGGCCCTGCAAAGAATAATTCTTATAGTTTCAGCCGTTGCGATTATTGGCGGAATATCGGCTTTTTTTATCAACGCCCGAACGAACGGCGAAAGTGCGGAATTAAACACGAAGCATACAGAAGCGACCACACGCGTTTCCGTTGAAAAAACAGATAACAAGAAAGAAGCCCTGAGCTACTCATACGGAAATCTTTTGCTTAGCTTAAACGGATATACTTATTTTTCGGATAACGGCAGTATATTCAGGACAAGCGGGAGCATAGCAAAAAGAGAAAAAATTGCCGACGGAAATGCAAATAATTTCGTCACGGACGGAAAAAATATTTACTTCATTTCGGACGGTTCGCTAAATCAGTATGACGCTGACGAATGCAAGATTATTAAAAGCGTAAAAACCGAGAGCGAATATATTGCATTCAGCGGCGAAGAGCTGTATACGGTATCGGTAAAGAACAAAATAATAAGCAGGCTTGACGCTTCGCTCGGCGAAGAAAAGGTAAAGGCGTTAGACGCAGGGAATTTGCGCTTTTTCGGTAATACCCTTTCGTACTACAAAGGAAGCGATATGTATTATGCTGATTTTTCAAACGGCGATTTTAACGGCAAAATGGTAATTGACGGAAAAGAGCTTAAGGGGATGAAGTTAGCTTCGCAAATCCTTGACGGAAGAGTATATTATCCCGATTTTAACAGCGACGAAACGGGCATACTTAACGTAGGCTCAACGAACGGAGAGCCGCTTTACAAAATCAGGCTTAAACGCGGCTATGTTGATTTCGGAGTATGCAATAACAAGATTATTTACAGCGCTACGGACGGCGGAACGTACTCGGCTGATTTAAACGGCGAAAGCGACAAACGCGTTTCAAGCGGAGATTACAGCATTACAGCCTGTTCAAAGCCCTATGCGCTTTGCTACAGCTCAAAAAACAATACAAGCGTACTGTTTAACGCACAAAACGAAGAATTCATAACGCTTTCAGGCGGATATGTTAAGGAATTTGAATACTCTTCGGGGGTTGTGTTTTACAGGTTAAACGGAGTAAATTTTGTTAAAGAATTATAAAGGAAGTTTTGATGAAGAGGATAATAAAAACACTTATTGCGACTATTATTGCATTAGTCTTTTGTATAAACTCCGCGATAATCGCTGCGGCTGATGGCGAAACCTCTGGAAATTGCGGCGACGGCGTTACCTGGAATTATGACGCAGGCACTTCAACGCTGACAATTGAGGGCAGCGGAAGAATGAACGATTATTCGTCAGGTGAAACGCCTTGGTATCAGTACAGGGCGGATATTCGTAGTATTAAGATAAATGAAGGCGTTACATATATTGGTAAATATGCCTTTTATAACGTTCGCTCTAACGATTATACAAAATTAACTACAATATCCTTGCCCGAAGGACTTACGGAAATTGCCGCTTACGCCTTCAGATATTGCAGAATAGAAACGCTGAACCTTCCCTCAACCTTAACTACCATACAAACTGCCGCGCTTAATGATATACAGGAGCTTAAAAGCGTTACCGTTGCAGAGGGAAATACAGCTTTTGCAATGTATAACGAATGTCTTTACACTGCAGACTATAAAACGCTTGTTTTTTATCCGCGTGTTTCGGCGGTAAAAGACGTTGTAATAAAAGATGGTTGTGAGGAAATAGGCATATATGCTTTTTACGGCAGTGGAATTAAAACGGTAACGATACCTTCCTCCGTAACAGTGATAGGGGAGTCAGCGTTTTCAGGCTCCGGAATTCAAAGCGTTGAAATTCCGTCTTCGGTTAAAACGATTAATCACGGCGCTTTTAGCAGCAGCTCGCTCAAATCCGTAATTCTTAACGAGGGCCTGGAAACAATAAGCGCATATGCGTTTAGCGGAACAAAAATAAATTCAATATCAGCTATCCCCAAAAGTGTTAAAGTAATTGAAGCCGGTGCGTTTAAAGCAATGGGCGACGTTACAACGGGATATATTGATGAAATAACCCTGCTCAGCACGGATTGCTCTTTCCCTACCGATTCGGGCAGCTTTAATGACGTTTTTTATAGTTCCTCCCATCTGCCTGAGGTGCGTTTCGTTTACAGTCAGTCAACCGAGGAATATCTCAAACGCGTTGAGCATACGAAATATACCGCACTCTGCCTTGACGCAACGGAAAATCACACCTTTGAAAAAGCATCAACCACTGCAACCTGTACGGAGGCCGGCACGGCAACAATGACCTGTTCCGTTTGCGGCTATTCCAAAGAGGAAGATGAGGAGGCGCTCGGTCACAGCTTTACTAATTATGTAAGCGACGGCAACGCAACCTGTACTGCCGACGGCACGAAAACCGCCGAATGCGACAACGGCTGCGGCGAAACCGACACGGTAACGGATGAAGGCTCAATGACGGAACATATATATGAAGAAACTGTTATCGCTCCTACCTGTACCGAGCAGGGATATACCGAATATAAATGTAAGGACTGCGGTAATACATATAAATCCGATTACGTTGAAGCTAAAGGCCACACGGCCGAAACCGTAATTATTAAAGAAGCGGAAATCGGAGAAACGGGGTTAAAGCAGGAAAAATGCTCCGTTTGCGGCGAGGTATTAAGCGAAGCGGAAATTCCGGCTTTGGAGGAAACGACTACCGAAGAGGAATTAACTCAAACAACAGAAACGATAACGGAAGAAACGACTAAAGAAGCCGCTTCAACATCCGAAAAAGAAAATACAATGAAACGGGAAACCGTAACCGCAACCGAAAAGCAGGACAACTCCTTTAATACGGATTATTCGCTTTTCAGAGTAGTAGGCGGAATTGAATGCGCGAAGGCCGCGGTAAGGTTTGACGAAGAAATAACCGGCTATGAGGTATTTATCTCGGACGGCTCGGGCTTTAAAAACGGCGGTGAAATAACAAACAGCGATGAAAACTATGTTGTATTTTTAAACCTCAAATCGGACTGTAACTATCAATTCAAGCTTAAGGCATTCAAAATCATTGACGGTAAAAAAATATATGCAAACGAGGAAAGCAGGACCGTCACCGTAATGATAAAATAAATTTTTAAAATTAAAATCAAAACACTTATATAATCGTCTGTATTATATAAGTGTTTTTTATTATGGGAGGTATAAAATGGAAAATATTGAGTATAACGCGACGTATGATACGCCTGACAGCGGAGGTAAAGACGGCAGGGACAGCCGATTTTTAAACGGCTTTTTATTGGTGTTCGGTCTTGACAAAATAGTTATTCTTTTAGTAATTATTTTTACCGTTATAGGCGTTAAGTTCCTTACAAATCACGTTACCTTCAGCGGCTACGTTCTTGAAAAGAACCTTATTGTTGAGGGAGATAACGGCCAAGGCGTGCTTTCAAAGCCTTACGACGTTATTGATATTCGCTCTTTTTATAACGATTATTCAAACGGCACGCTTACCTACCCCGAATTTGCAAAGCTTTTTGACGTAAGCGTTGAGGGCGATACCGAAAATATTACACACGATACCAAGCTTAAATTCACTATCAGATTAGATAAAGATAAAGCCGAAGCGGCGATGAACAAAAAGCTGCTCAAAAGCGTTTATAAATATGATTATGAAGCGTCGGCTTATGATAAACCGATGATTAATCCCTTTAAATATCTAAAGCTTACTTATGAGGGAACCGAGGGTAACGCTTCCGCAAAAATAACGACCGATGAATCTCAGTCAAATCAGTACGGTTATACGCTTAAGGTAAAAACCGAAAAAGAAATCAGCGGTACAATGAAGGATTATCTTGAGATTTACAAGGGCTCGGAATATATAAACTCATACGAAATAGAACACGAACGCTATCTCGGCAGCTCCTCAAACGGAAAAATCAGTGAAGGCGACGCCATTAAGGTAACTCTTTCGCAAAAAACGCAAACCGACGAATACCATATTTGCAGCAACCATATTGTTTTTGTTAACGCGCTTGACGAAATAGTTACCGAGAAGCAAAGCATAAACAAGGAATCGATAGAAGCCTTTAAGAAGGCGGCTATTGAGCAGGTTCCCGACGGAAAGTATTTACATACCTACTTCCTCGGCGAAACCAAGTTCGGCTCCATTCTTGTTGCAACATTTGAAGAACCCGAATATAATTATCTTCACATTGCGGATATTACAAATCCCGGAATTGACGAAAACGGCAATATACAGCAATACTCGCTTGATTCCATAGAGACGGACGTAATAGTTGTTGACGATTTTAACAACCTTGATATAAACAAGGAGCTTAAAAACTATTACAAATATGAAACCTCGGTTGACGACGCGCAGCTTGATTAACCGTTTTTAGGAAAGGAGGGTTAAAAATATGTTAGATGATTTATTTGAATTTGAATTTGAAGATGATGAACAAGCAAAAAAGGACGTTATAGTTCAAAGCATTATTTTAATAATAAAAGGAATATTCACTACCGGCGCGTTAATTACAACGATAGTTCGTTTTACCAAGCACGGCAACGAAGGCGTTTTCTATTTAGGGCTTGCATTTTTATTCACCGCAGCGGCATGCTTTGTTTATAAGCTTGTTATATATATTGTTAAGCTATTTGTTCTTTCCATAGCCATAATACCGATTCCCATAATACACATTTTTGCAGCGCTTTTGGTTGTTTTAACGGTAATTTATTTAATACCCGCTGCATTTGCCGTAGTTTCGCTTATTGAATCAGCGTTTCACTATACGGCGGCAAGAAAATATTTAAAAGGAGATTATATATGAAAAAATTTATTAAACCGTTTATTGCCGTTTGTCTTTCAGCGGCCATTACAGCAATGATTTTTACCGGATGCGGTAAATCATCAAAATACATTAATCTTGAGGATTATTTTTACGACAGCATTACCTTTGTAGGAACCGACGGCCACGGAACGATAGACTTTGGCAAAGACGAAGAAAACGTTTATAATATCCAGGGCCTGTATAACGATATGGTAGGCGCGCAGGAGGGAGCGAAGGCTTCAGCCGGTTTAGCGGACGGAATAACGTTTATTGATAATATAGACATTGAGGAAGAGGGCAATTTAGGCAGCCTTAAAAACGGCGACGAGGTTGAAATTATTGTTACCGTTGTTCCCTCAAAGCTCAACGCAGTGCAGGGCGTTATAAAAACCATAAAGGAAGACGAAACAAGGGTTACAAGAAAATACACCGTAAGCGGCTTAGAGGAGGAAAAAGAGGTTAACGCTTTTGACGCCGTTGCAGGCGTTTATTACGTTGACGGACATATAAAGGTTGATACCAAGGCTGATTACAGCGTGGATTTGGCAAAAGGCAAGCTCAGAGGCGCAAAGCCCTTCTCCGTATATCAGGGACTTATTATTGAAGAAAACGAAGAGTCTTTACCCGAAAACATTCCGATAAACACGGATATAACCTCGGCTGACAGCTTCCAAAAAGGAATGAAGGTAAACCTTGAATTAGGCTGTGAGCTTGACGCATACAATAAATACGGCATAGTTTTTTCCTCAAAAACTCAGGAATTTGAGGTTAAGGAAGCCGTATATCCAACCAAGCCTGACCAAATTTCAAAGGCGTCGTTAGATACGATTAAGGCTTACACGGATGAAGTGATTAAGGAATTCACAACGGACAGCAGCGGAGTTGAGCATGAGGCGCAATTCGTGGGGATGTATTTTGAATATGAAAAGCCGAGCGATTCCATATTCGGAAAAGAAGAACACGGAGAAGCAAAAATCACGGCTCTTTATTCGGGAATTTTTGGCGGTAAGCAGCAGTTCAGAACGTTAGAGATTCACGACGATATTATGCTTGATGAAAACGGGAACATTATTTTACTTGCCATGTTTAATTCAAGCTTAGGCTACCGTGATTACGATTCCGAAAAGGATTACTTAAGCCGTTATGACGGTTATCTTACAGAAACAACAATTACCAAAATCAATTACTAAAAGAAAGAAGAAGCGAAATAATTCGCTTCTTCTTTCTTTTACGCCTTCGTTATTGCCTGCATACTTCTATTTTGCAAACATAGCTTTTATTTTTTTAGGAAGATATGTTATAACGTTTCCTATACAGTAAGCGCTTGATTCCTTTATTTTTTCAATTCTTCGTTTTAGTTTTTTCTTTTGCCTTTTCAGTTTTTTTACTTTAAATAACAGTTCTTCTTTTTCTTGTTGTAAAGCTGCATTCTGTTTTGCAAGCTCTTGCTTTTCTTCTGTAAGAACGGACAGCGTTTTGTAAATCCAGGAAGGATAAACCACCATTTGTTCAAAGAGAGTCCGTTCGTCAGGAGCTAAGTCAAAGCGCTTTGCCTTCTCTTCTTCGCAAAGTGAACGGTATCTGTTAACAGCAATCTGCTGAAGCGTCACAATTCGTTTATATTCGTAGTTCCCGTTATCCTCTTTGTTAATGCAATCCGTATGATTTGCAATATACTCTCTTATATCGCACGCGGCGGAAAAAGGGCCGTAGCTATGAGAAAACGTATATTTTGACTGAGTAATAGAGTTATTTCGTATTCGGTTTTTATATAAAACTCTGTTAATACAGCTGCAGCGCGTCATACTCATAAGCGCCGAAAACATCCAAAACTCGTCTTCATATACAACACCGGGACGAAACCACAGCCCGTTATCAATAAAAGCGCTGCGCAGAATTACGCAAGACCATACCGTAACAACAACGGATGTTTTAACCGACAATTCATGAAAAAGCTCTTTTCCGGTATATACCTTTTTATCGTTAAGGGTTCTTGTATAGTATCTTTCATTCATCCTTTCGGCAACTTCAACCTTATCTTGACTGTCTGCAAATCCTACCGCGTTAAAACAAACGTATTCAAGATTGCGCTTTTTCATATCATTTATACATAGTTCAAGCGCTTCGGGTTCAATAATATCATCGCTATCCATAAAATAAAGAAATTCGCCTTTTGCTTCACGCGCACCGCAGTTACGCGCTTCCGACACGCCCCTGTTTTCCTGAGTAATAACTCTGATACGCTCGTCACGCGCTGCGTATTCTTTCAGAATTTCAGGCGAATTATCCGTTGAGCCGTCATCTACACAGATGATTTCCATATCGCTTATGCTTTGGGCAATAATGCTGTCAAGGCATTCCGAAAGCCAAGCTTCAACATTATATACGGGAACGACTACCGAGATAACAGGCGTTATTCTTTTTTCGCTATTATTCATATTCATTCACATAGCCTTTCTGCCCGCAAATGATAACTAAAATTCACAACAAAATCTCTTCTTGTTGGGCAGACAGGGCGTTGAATGTGAATTTAGCCATCAATCATTGCCGCAAAGCGAGAAAACGGGCGGGAAACATAATTGCTTAGTGTGAATTGTCACACTAATAACTCCTTTATAATAGTAGTTTTTTATACTTTATTTAAAACACAAACTGTTTCAACGTGCTTGGTAAACGGGAACATATCGACGCCCTGAATTTCGCACACTCTGAAGCCGTGCGCAACAAGAAATTCAAGGTCGCGCTTAAGCGTTACGGGGTTGCACGAAACGTAAATAACGCGCTTAGGTTCGGCTTTAACTACGGATTTTAAAAACTTAACCGTTGAGCCTGCGCGCGGAGGGTCCATAATCACAACGTCAAAGCGCTCGCCCTCGCCCGTTATGTATTCAAGATATTCGCCCGCGTCGTCACAGGTAAAATAAATATTCTTAATTCCGTTTTGCTTTGCGTTTATTATTGCGTCCTTAACGGCGGCCCTGTTAACCTCAACGCCGAGCACCTGCTTTGCGCTTTTTGAAGCGATAAGCCCTATCGTTCCCGTTCCGCAATAGCTGTCAAAAACCGTTTCACTGCCCGTAAGCCCTGCAAGCTCAATCACTTTATTGTACAGCACCTCGCACTGGCTTGGGTTAACCTGGTAAAACGAAGACGGCGAAATTCTGAATTTCAACGAGCAGAGCTCATCCTCAATATACCCCTTGCCGTAAAGCACCGTGCTTCTTTCGCCGAGCATAAGGTTAATATCCGAATTATTAACGTTATGAATAACCGTTGTTATTTCGGGATGGGCGGAAAGAAGCGCCTTAACGAAGTTATTCTTTGACGGAAACGCAGGCGTTGCGGTTACTATTACAACCATAATTTCGCCCGTTTTTACGGCGTTTCTGACAAGTATATGGCGAACAAAGCCGTAGCCCTTTTTAATATCATAGGGCTTCAGCTTAAAGCTGTCACACAAACGGCGAACCGTAACAATAATCCTATCCGCATTTTCATTTTCAAGCAGGCAGGAATCAACGGGAACAATGCTTTTTGAAGTGCTTTGATAAATCCCCGAAGCGGTTCGCTGTCTTTTAAAATCAAAGTAGAACGCCGCCTGCGCCTTATTACGGTAGCGTAAGGGATTTTCCATACCGATTATTTTATTCACCCTTGAAAACCCGCCGAGAAGCGAATTAAGCTGCCTTTGCTTGTATTCAAGCTGTTCTTCATAGCTCAAATTTGAAAGCTGACAGCCGCCGCAACGTTTTGAAACCTTACAATTATAGCTTTCCATAATCAGAACCATTTGCGCTTTTTGCCGATAATTGTTAAAAGAAGAATAACGGTTATTGAAAGCGAGATAACGTAGATATACCCGTATTTCCAGCCGAATTCGGGCATTGAAGAAAAGTTCATTCCGTACCAGCCGACTATCAGCGTAAGCGGAAAGAATATGCTTGTAATAACCGTAAAGAACTTCATCGTGTGGTTAAGCCTTAAATCGAGGTAGGACGAATAGGCGTCCTGAAGATGAGTTACGGAGCTTGAAAGCGAATCAACGTCCTCGCGCAGACGGGTAATTCTTAACCCCAGGTTTGAAATATAGCGCAAATCCTCGTTATCAAATATATTGTTTTCGTTTTCTTCAAACGCGTCGGTAATATCAAGAAGCTGTTCATAGTAATTATGAAGGGTAAGAAGCTCGCGTTTAAGGGTTAAAAGCTCCATATTAAAGCCGTCGTCGGCGTTGCCCTTAAGCACGTTTTCCTCCATTTCGGTTATTTCGTTTCCCCTGTTTTCAACATACTTGAAATCGTTAACAATAAGGGCGTCGAGAAAAGAATAGATAACCTTTTCAAGCGTTGCGTTTTCGGCGCTGAATTTGTTAACGGTATCAAGGAAAAGCTTTTTGGTTGAGGAGTCAAAATCCTCAACGTCAACGACCAAAAGAAGATTCTTTTTAACGTAAAGCGCAACGCAGTCTACCCTGCCCCTCGTCTCCTCGGGAGAGGCAATGCGAAGCTCGGTAAAGGTATAGTCCCCGTTGCCCTTTGTCACGAAGAACGCGGCGACCCCTATCACGGCGGCTATGCCGAGATAGGTAAAGAACCTGGGGTCACTGAACAAACGCTTCATGAGCCTTTAAAGCCCCGCTTCCCTGCGGTAGCGCTCGTATTCCTCGGTGCAGTTGGTGAAGCCGCCCAGCACCACGCCCACGCACTTTTCAAACATGCCCGCCTGGCGAAGCTGGGT
>ONCR01000011.1 GCA_900316345.1 uncultured Eubacteriales bacterium
GAAGTCTTCGCCGTTAACTTCAACCGTATTTCCGTTTTGGGTAAAGTTAAGCTGTGAGGCTGATGCTTCAAGCTTCGGCTTTGCTGAGGGGATTAAAACAAACTGGTCGTACGCAAGCTCAAAGTTGCTCTTAAGCCCCGGCGTTTTCTTTTTTGTATAAAAGGAAATTGTTAAAACGCATTCCTTATTCTGCGGCAACGAGGAATAATCGTAAGGAATATCAATAAATTCCTCCTGAAGCGGACTAATCGAAAGCTTATCCGTTTCGCCGGATTGGACGGCTTCCCCCTCACATTCAATTTGCCATCTGCATTTATAGCTTGAAACGTCGGTAAACAGGAAGCGTGAGCGAACCTTGAAGCGGCCTTTAATCAAATCAGAAGCCGTTGTTACAATCGGTTGATAAACGTGCTTAACCTCATCAAACTGGGGATGAGGCACACGGTCGGCTCCGATAACGCCGTTAGCGCAGAAATATGTATTTGAGCCGGTCATGGCAGTTGTATTAATTCCGCTGTACCAATGCTTCGGCTCATCCTTTTCAAAGTCGGTTCCGTAAAGCCAGTTATCGCTTTCGTCATCGGCTTTTTTGCGTATCGCCTGGTCAACCCAGTCCCAGATAAAGCCGCCGCACATATTTTCGTATTTTTCAAAATCCTCCATATATTCGGCAAAATTGCCGAGCGAATTTTCCATACTGTGGGCATATTCGCAAAGGATAACGGGCTTCGTATACATTTCAGCCTTAATCGGCTTATTATCGGCGGCAAGGGCGTTAGCAACATTATCGTAAAGAGAAATTGTAATAGGCTCGCGCTTGCCGAGCTTTTCCATGGTTTTTTCGTCGGGATACATACGCGAGATAACGTCGCTCTTTGTAAAGGTGAAATCGCCCTCATAGTGGAACTGCCTTGTATTATCAAGCTTAAGCGCGGCTTCCTTCATTTTCATAAAGTTATCGCCGTCGCCTGCCTCGTTACCGAGCGACCACATAAATATACAGGGATTATTTCTGTCCCTTAAAACCATACGCTCCATTTTATCAACGGCAAGCCCCGTCCAGACAGGGTTTGACCCGGGAACGTTTTTACGCCTTACGCCGTGGGTTTCAAGATCACACTCGTCCATAATATAAAATCCGTAGCGGTTTGCAAGCTCATAAAAATACGGGTCATCGGGATAATGAGAACAGCGAACCGCATTTATGTTGCACTGCTTCATCAAATCGAAATCCTGAACGTAACGCTCCCTTGGAACCGCCCAGCCGTAGTCAGGGTCAAAATCGTGGCGGTTGGTTCCCCTAATCATAAGAGGCATACCGTTAAAGAGAAGCTTTTCGCCGATTATTTCAACCTTTTTAAAACCAACCTCATAGGTTTTAACGGTTACGGTTTCTTCGCCTTCGCCTTTTTTGAGAAGCATTACAAGGGTATATAAATTCGGCTGCTCAGCCGACCACTTTTTAGGAGCCTTTACAAGCTCCGAAAGCGTTATACTTCCCTTTTCGCCCGCTTTTATTTCAACCCTGCCTTCGCCAAGCGGAATTTCCTTTTCCGTAGGTGAAATAAGGTAAGCCGAAAAGATGAGGCTTGAATCGGTATCAGAATAGTTATTTATATAAGCGGTGAGCTTTGCTTCAGAGTCTTTATAATCCGAATCAAAATCAGTTCTGAAATAAAAGTCCCTTAAGCATTCCTTTGTTTCGGCATAAACGTAAACCTCGCGGTAAATTCCGCTGAACCACCACATATCCTGGTCCTCAAGATAAGTTGAAGCGGCATAGCGGTATACCTTAGCGCAAACAAGGCGTACTTTGTTATATCAAATTCGTGAGGGGTCATCGAACCGCATGAATAACCGACGTATTCGCCGTTAACCCAAACCTCAAGCGCGGCTTTGCAGGCGCCGAAATGCAAGAACACTTCTTTATTTTCAAAACGGCCGTCAAGAACGAAGGTTTTTCTGTAATAACCTATTTCCTGCATTGTGCGGTCAATAGAGGGAATTTTTGATTTTGAGCGAGAAATAGCTCTCGGGTACGTGCTGGCATAATAATACGGCGCGCCGTAGCCGTTTAACTGCCATACGGAAGGAACGGTAAGCTCGTCCCATTCGCTGTCTGAATAATCGGGCTTTTCAAAGCCGTCAAGCTGATTATCAACGCCCCTTTGAAAGAAAAACTTCCAGCTTCCGTTAAGGCTTAATTTAAAATCCGATTCGCCATTGAGCGCGTCCTCAACGGTATTAAAGGGCATAGCAATAGCGTGACCATCCTCCTTATTAACCTTAAAGACCTCGGGATTTTCCCAGATGTATTTATAATTTTTCATTTAGACCACCTTTAAAATTAAATTATAAATTTATTTTAACATAATATACAAATAATGTAAACACAGGAAAGTATTGAATAATTTTACATTTTTACCAAAGAATAATAACGGAGGTGATATTATGACGTCAAAGGAGCTTTTATATGTTGAGGATGCACTCGGCCACGAACAGTATTTTCAGACTAAATGCACCGAGGCTCAGGAAATGCTTCAGGATTCAAAGCTTAAAAACACCGTTTGCGATATGCAGCAGAAGCATCAGCAGATTTTTAACAGCTTTATTGATTTATTGAATTAAGGAGAGAAAAATGCAGGACAAAAACATTATGCAGGATATTCTTATGCTTGAAAAGGGCGTTTGCGATTTATATATGCACGGCGCAATCGAGGCTTCAACGCAGAATATCAACAAAACCTTTAAATCAGCGCTTGATAATTCCCTTACCATGCAGGACTGTATTTACAAAGAGATGGAATCCAAAGGCTGGTACACAACCGAACAGGCAGACCAAAGCAAAATTGATACGCTTAAGCAGAAATTTACAAATATGCAGTAAAAACTAAAAGGGAGGGCGCTGAGGCCCTCCCTACATAATTATTATAGCTTAATTCTGAAATTTGCACAGCTAATAGTCAGCGTTGTTCCCGGAATAATCGCGCTTTGTCCCTTCGGCAGACGCTTTCCGCTTGCAAATTCTACGCCGTTGGTTGATAAATCGTCAACAATAAATCTGTCGCGCTTGGCGTTATAGCTTATTGTGCAATGCTTTCGGCTTGCCTTTGTATATTTAGTCGGAATAACAGCGTTTGCCCACGCAGGGTCTTTTCCGATTTTAAGGAAGTTTTTTCACCGTTTTCGGTTTCCTCGGCTTGCGCCGTTGCTACGGGTTCGCCTGAAAACCTTGCTTCAACATTTGTTGATTCATCAGCTGAAGCCGTAAGATTTACGGCAAAGGCCGCGCTGAAAAGCATTATTAAGCTTAAGAATAACGATATTGCTCTTTTCATATATTCACCTGAATTATTTAACCTTAACTGATTTAACCTTGCTCCATTTTGAATAAAGCTTATTTCCGCTGACCGTATTATAACAGCGTATTCTGAAATAATACTTCTTTCCCGATTTAAGCTTTTTAATAAGCTTTGACACGGTTTTTTGTTTTTTAACCGTAACGGTTTTTGCTTTAGTAAACTTTTTTGACGTTGAATACTGAAGCTGATAGCCCTTTACGGTTTGCGCCTTATTCCATTTAACGGTAACCTTACCTTTACCTGCCTTAAGCTTTGTTAAGGAGGTAGGTCTTACCTTATATGACGGATTAGGCGTTTTACAGCCGAAAGCGCAAAACGGCTCATACTTTACAAAATAGTGCCTTCCCGTCGGTGCTAAATATTCGGTAAAGCCCTCGCTGCAATCAGTACAGGCGTATATAGTTTTTCCCTCCTTACAGCAGGTAGGGATAACCGTAGTCTGGGCATAAAAATGGTTGGTAAACGTTGGCTCTGCACCCTCTACTACCCCGTTGCAATACGGGCAGGCTCCATAACCTTCGTTTTCTACATAAAAGGATTTATCGCTTACGGGATACCTTGTATTAAAGAAATCGGAATTATAATAATCAAGGCGGTTGTGGTGTTGGTTACTACTTGATTCAATTCCCATGTGCATGGGTTTATTAACCATTTCATCATCATTTTTTAAATAATATTGGCCCTTGCAACATAGACTTTGAGCCTCCTCGGGAATGTTTGTAGCGTCGTCCCACGTAAGGTCAATATTATAATAGTATTTACCAACTACGGGCTTAACGATATTCCATGCGTGAGTTTGGCTTTCAACTATTCTTACGGGAATTCCGAGCTCGCGGCAGATACGGTAAAAAAGCGCTGAATAGCCTTCGCACAGAGTTTTTCCGTTAGCAATTGCCGAATAAGCGGTGTTAACGTCCGAATCAACAGAATAGCCGCTTTCTTCGCTTGCTTTATCATATTCGGTAATATTGCATATTTTATCGTGCACAGCTCTTATAAGCTCAAGGCGAGTAAGCTTTTTAGCTTTAAGCTCGCTTACAAAGCTGCTTACAAATGCTTCAACCGTATTTTCCTGTTTTAAAGTTGTTCTGTATTTTAACTTGTAAGTATACTGCGTATAATCATCGGTTACAACGCGCCAGCACTGTGCGCCTGCATAGCAGATTGCAAGATAATCGCCGTCGGCGGAGCTGTTGGATATTTCATTATTCAGCGCGCCGTAAAGCGTATAGTAATGGTGAGTGCTGGTATAGCGGTAAACGTTTTTAAGATTATCCTTTATACCTTTTGCGAGCCTTATTGTTACGCTGTCTTTTCTTTGAACCATACAGTCGCGAACATACATTGCCGCCGAAAGGTAATCGTTAAATACCGTTTCGGATTTTGCAGCGGCGTCGGCTTTAAGCGCATACGGAAAGACCGTATTACTTTTTTGAGCAATACAGTCTTTATATAACGGGTTCACGTCGCCGCTAAGCCTTTTACCTTCGGCATCGGCGTAAGCGGTGAAGGAACAGAAAACACTAATTGTTAAGCATAGAGATAAAATTATCGACAGTGCTTTTTTCATAAAACCGGCTTCCTATCATTTAGATTTAATAGCCTTAACCTTGCTCCAGGAGGAATAAACCGTTTTTTCGCCGTTCATTGTATATGCACGAATACGAACATAATACTTTCTTCCCTTGGTAAAGTTTTTGCCCTTATAGGTTTTATTCTTACTGCTTAAATACTTTTTGGCGATAATATTTTTGAAGCTCTTATCCCTTGCATACTGAATCTGGTATCCGTCGCAGGGCTTAACCTTGCTCCACTTTGCTATTATCTGATGGCTTGAATTTGTTGAAAGCTTAAGCGTTTTAACAGCCTTGGGCTTAGTAGCGGTATAATAGTATTCCCAGGAGGAATAAACCTTTCTTTTACCGTCAAACCTAAAGGCGCGCACCCTGAAAGAAAATGCTTTTCCGCTTGAAAGATTGTTCAGCTTATACTTCGTTTTAGGGCCTTTATAAATTGTTTTCCACGAGCTTCCCTTCTTTTGCTGAAGCTCATAGGTTGTTGCTGTTCGGCATACGCTCCAGATAACCTTAATGCTTGTTTCGGTATTCTTTGATTTTACTTTAACGGGATAAGGAGTAATCCAGTGCTCCCAAGATGCAAAATCAAGCTTACTAACCGACGGATAAACCTCTCTTATAAGATTTGCAAGATAGATTGATTTCTTTCTTACCGCATTGTTGATAAACGGATGGGTTTGGTTATAGTAACCCTCAAAAAGATACTCAAAGGTATCAGCCCTGTCCTCGCGAGGGTCTGTCATTGCATAGGATGTAATAAAAAACTTTTCGTTATATGGCTGTTCCTCGTAATAGAAGAAGTCTTTAGGATTAAGCCTGTCCCATTCCTCTTCATAATACTTACCGTTTTTATAAAGGTAATCGTCAATCCTTGCGTCGATAAGATGAAGAAATTCGTGAGGTATGAAGGCAGAGGTAAACTCCTCGGTTGCAAAGCAGATTAAAAAGCCGTCGTATCTGTTAGCGAAGGCGGCGGCGTCGCCGATAATCTCCCTGTCTATATAAATATCAAACCTGTGAGTTTTGCCGCCGAACACAGCCATTTCCTGTGTAAAGCCTTTAGGGAAATAGCTTAAATAGCCCGAAAGGTCGTTTAAAACGCGGTAAATACCGACCGGGGTTGCACCGGTAAGCACGCCGCCGTATTCTTCGCCGAGGTCATCATCCCAATAGGTGGGATAGGTGTTCGGGGCTTTATTAATAATAACGTTAATACCGTAGGTATTCTTAAGCTCGGTAACGTATTTTGTATAGAGGTTTTTAATCTGTTTTGAATTAACCTTGTTAACGGTGAACGCCGTTTTTTCGGTTTCATCCGAATACTTCCAAACAAAGGGAGTATAATAGCTGCCCGTATTATCATTACTTTCAACAACAAAAAACGCGTAAACCTCGTTCAAATATCCGTAGCTAACGCTGTAAAAGTCATAACCGGTGAAGGCACGCGTTTCGGTTTTTACATAGGTTTTTGAATTAAAATCATAAACCGAGGTCTCGGCTTTTTGGCCATCTGAAACTTCGTTAGAAATAAGAAAACTTTTACCGCAGCAATCATTAATACAGTCAACCTCGGCGTCTGTAAAACAAATAGTTGAAGTTTCCTCGGGAAATGCTATTGCATAAATCGGGTTTGTAAAATCGCTTTTGTAATAAGCGTAAGCGTAATCCTTTTCCTTAACGAAGTCGGTTTCAATAAGCGTATGGTTAGACCATTTGCTTTCGTAATTATAGTTTTCTTTGGAGCATTTGCCCGTGCTTTTAAGCTTTAAGTTTTCGTCATAAACGGCGGATTTGCCGTTATATCTGTCATAAACGGTATATGTTCCGTCTGAATTAATTTCGCATTCATCAAGGTTTTCAAGCGGAAAGGATTTATACTTATAGCTTTTTGAAAGCGTAACGCTTCCCGTTTCGGCATCAATAAGGGTAAGAAAGCATTTATCGGTGTCGGTGGTGTAATCATAGCCTACCGTTAAAACGGAGCTTCCCTCAATATCCGTTGCAACATATGAGCGCGTTGAATTAGTAAGCGAGGTTACCTCCTTCAAGGTTGCTTCGCCCGTTTCGGCATATGCAAACGGAACGCTCGCAAATGCAAGCACAAGCGCCAATAATAATGATAACAGTGATTTAACTTTCATTTCAGTTCCCCCGTAAATAATCTAAAATTATTTTAATATCAAACCAAAGCTATGTCAATTAAATATTTATAAATAATTATATTTAAGGGATTATAAATGATTAAGTTTATTATTTAAAAGAGATGGGAAGCTTTGCCGGCATTATAAAAAACGCGTGAGAACCTTAAATGGATTCTCACGCGCTTTGGGTTAAAATTCAGATTGCGGTTTTATTAACTATGTTGATTTGGTTTGTGTAAGCGATTCGCAGTCTTCCGTAGGTGTCAAGGTAAGTCATATAGCCTTTTACCGCCCAGTTATTCTTTCTTGAAAGATTGCGGACGTTAAGGATGTAAAGGCCGCTGTCGCTTACGCCGGGGAACCTTGCGGTTGTAACCTGATTATTAACAATAAGGTTAACGTCCGTCGGGTCAAATTCGGCAGCGGGGAGCTTGATATAAGCAATACCTATCGTTTCAATTCTGCAGGAGGTGCTTACGTTTGAAGCCATAATAAATGTTCCCACGGATTCGTTGTTACTGCCGTCGTAAACGTAAGAAAGCGAAAGCGAAGGTGTGTTTACGTCAATCAGAGCAGGAAGCTCCGGAATCTGAACGTCAACCGCGTCATATTCAGGGTAAATATCAATATTATAGCCGTTTTCAAGGTCAATAAAGTTTCTTTCGGTATAAACCCAGCGGCCGTTGGTATAGCCGTATTTATAAGGCACCTTCGGGAACAGCGCCTCGTAATCCTCAACCTCAAGCCAATCGGCGGATGTTTTGCTTATACTTTCGATTACCTGGCCGCCTTCGCCGCGGAAGGTAAGCGTTGAATAAGTTTTATCAACAGCGATAGCCTTAATATAAAGATTTGACGTTACGGTATATGAGAAGGTTGTTTCGGTTGAAAGGTAGCGTTTAGTATTAACGTCGTACCACGCGATAAAGCGGTGATTGGAATCCGTCTGCGCGGTAAAGGTTACATAATCGCCGAAAAGAACGCGTCCCGTTCCCTCTCCCCTCGTGCCGTCCGAATCAGCAACCGTGGCGGAGCAGCCATCGCCTTCAAGTTGTAAATTGAGATAGGGTTCAAGCATTGAAAGCTTTGTAAGAATATCCGAAACCTCGCGGTCAATTGCAAACTGGGGATACTGTAAGCTGTCGCCGTCAGAGATGTTTTTAT
Source organism: uncultured Eubacteriales bacterium (assembly GCA_900316345.1). Taxonomy (GTDB): domain Bacteria; phylum Bacillota; class Clostridia; order Oscillospirales; family Acutalibacteraceae; genus Eubacterium_R. The sequence continues at coordinate 8,245 of ONCR01000011.1, forward strand.
GAAGCTCGGCAACGGAGGAAAGCTCTGAAAAGCTTTCTTCGGAATAATCCTCGGGAACAAGCGAGGAATAAAGCTGTTCGGCTTCAACAAGAGCAGAAATATCGTTTTCAAAATCCGTTATTTCTCTGTTGCACGAGGTGCAGACCGCCTTATAACTGTCCGTACTGCTTGTATAAACATAATTATCGTTATGAGGAAGAGCAGCGGTTGTTTGCTGTTCGGTTATGGTTTCGCCGCATACGGAGCAATAGCTTCCCGCGGTTAATCCGGTTGAAGTACAGCTTGCAGGAACGGCGGGAATAACAACCTCTGTATGGCCGAGCGCGGGAATAGCAGTAAACGAGGAATCACCGCAAACAGAACAATAGTGCTCCATAACGCCGCGCCTTGTACAGGTAGGCTCGGAAAAAACCTCATCAACATAAGTATGGCCGAGCGCGGGAATAGTTTCGTTATGAACATCTCCGCAGACCGAGCAGGTAAAGGTATCCGTTCCCGTTTCGGTACATGTAGGAGCTGCGGTTACCTCTTCGGTATAGTTGTGATGAAAAGCATTGTTGGAATAACAAGGATTCGAAATACGCTCTTCATATCCGTCGATTACATCCTGCATATTGCCGAGGAAAACGGTTTCGCCGTTTGTTATATAATCGTTAACCATAGCGTCAACGCTTGTGTCGTCAAGTGTACCGTCGTTGGCCATAACGTCCGAGCCGGTGTTGATAACATTTTTAACAACGGAAAGCCAATCGCCTGTAAACACGCCGATACCGACCTTTACAGCATTGATAAGCGTATTTGTACTTAACACCTCGCTGTCGCCCTGGACGTTACGGATTCCGGTATCGCCGCTGAAAGCGTTTTCGTTAATTGAATTTTCCCTTTTAAGAAGATTTGATTGAATTTCTATAGTATCAACGCTTTTCATATTTGCAAAAACGTAAGCGCCGACGTAATTAACGTCCTCTTCAATAACAATCCTTGTAACGTCCGTTCTTCCGGCAAACGGGCCTTGGTCGGCTGAGGGATAATCGGGGGTGTTGGCGTTTGATACGCCGTCGCCGCTCAGGTAAAGGATTTTATTATCTTTATCAATAATCCAGTAAGCGGTATTTGTTCCGTCGGTTAAAACACCGCGCTGAAAATAGCGCAGCTCATCAGCTGCGGCAAATGCCGAAATACTTCCCGAAACCGTTAATACGAGCGCAAGAAGAAACGCAATTATTCTTTTATACTTCATAGGAATCACCTTTTTACAGTTTTTCACAAATACATTATATAACATTTCTTATTAAAAGTAAAGAAATAAATAACCGCTGACGGTAAAGCAACCGACAGCGGTGTATTATTAATGAGCAGCTACCTCTTCGTCGTGAGCGATAGCCTTTTGCCTTGCTTCCTCAAGCATCATTGATTTAACCTTCATAAGCCTTGTTGTTGAGCTTCGCTCATTTTCATCAAGCTTCATAGTTATATACTTTATTGTTTCTTCATAGCGAGGAATCATAACGTGCTCAAGGGCGTTAACCCTTCTTCTTGTTTTTTCAATTTCAGCCGACATAAGGCGGCAGGATTTTTCAACCTCGGCAAGGCGGAGCATAAGCGGCATAATTTCCGAAAGAGCTTTAACCGCATCGTCCAAATCAGACGAGGTAAAGGCATAGCCGTATGAATAAATATCGTTTTCATCAGCAGTTTTGAGCTTTGCGTCAAACACGGGAAGCATAACGCTCATAACGTTCTTTTCTTCAATTTCGAGCGTCATTTCCTGAGAGGGCATCATAAGCGCAACGTCAAGAGCCGCGTCGCTCATAACGGAGCGCGCAACAGCCATATGCTTATTAGCCTCGGTTATTCCCTCTTCAACGCGGCGGCGAAGCTCCTTGTTTTCCCTTACCAAATCAAGAAAACGGCGCATAAGCTCATCGCGCTTGTCCTTAAGAAGCTTGTGCCCTCTGCGCGCCGTTGTAAGCTTGCGCTTCAGGTTTGTAAGCTCCATTCGGGTTGGATTTACATTCATTACTGCCATTTATTTCACCTGATTACAAATCATTTTTCGTCATAGTATTCATCAAGAAGCGTGTCGCTGATACGCTTAAGCTCGCTTCTCGGGAATATTCTTAACAGCTTCCAGCCGATTTCAAGGGTTTCCTCAATCGTTCTGTCAACATCAAAGCTCTGGTTAACGTATTCCTTTTCAAATTCATCGGCAAATTTTGCATAAAGCTTATCCATATCGGTAAGCGCGGCTTCGCCGAGAACTACCATTAATTCCTTTGCGTCCTTACCTCTTGCGTAAGCGGAGAAAAGCTGATTCATGGTATTGGAATGGTCTTTTCTTGTTTTGCCCTCGCCGATACCCTTATCCTTAAGTCTTGAAAGGGACGGAAGAACGTCAATCGGGGGAAGAATTCCTCTTCTGTAAAGGTCACGCGAAAGAATAATCTGTCCCTCGGTGATATATCCCGTAAGGTCGGGAATCGGGTGGGTTTTATCATCCTCGGGCATAGAGAGAATCGGAATCATAGTGATTGAACCGTCTTTTCCCTTCTGCCTTCCCGCTCTTTCATAAATTGAAGCAAGGTCGGTATACATATAACCGGGGTATCCGCGCCTTCCGGGAACCTCTTTACGTGCGGCGGAGACCTCACGAAGGGCGTCGGCATAGTTGGTGATGTCCGTCATAATAACAAGAACGTGCATTCCCTTGTCAAACGCAAGATATTCGGCTGCAGTAAGCGCCATTTTCGGGGTTGCAATTCTTTCAATAGCAGGGTCGTTAGCGAGGTTTGAGAACATAACCGTTCTGTCAAGCGCGCCGGTTTCCCTGAAGGACTGAATAAAGAAATTTGATTCCTCAAAGGTAATACCCATTGCGGCAAATACAACGGCGAACTTTTCATCCTTGCCCCTTACCTTTGCCTGACGGGCAATCTGAGCCGCAAGCTGTGCGTGAGGAAGACCCGAAGCAGAGAAAATAGGAAGCTTCTGGCCTCTTACAAGGGTATTAAGGCCGTCGATAGCGGAAACGCCTGTCTGAATAAACTCCTGGGGATATGCTCTTGCCGCAGGATTCATCGGAAGGCCGTTAACGTTAAGGCGCTTTTCGGGGATAATTTCGGGGCCGCCGTCGATAGCTCTTCCGAGGCCGTCAAATACACGGCCGAGCATATCTTCAGAAACGCCGAGCTCCATCATTCTTCCGAGGAAGCGAACCTTACTGTTTGAAAGGTTAATGCCGGTTGAGGGCTCAAAAAGCTGAACAAGCGCATCGCTGCCGTTGATTTCAAGAACGCGGCAACGCCTTGTTTCGCCGTTTGCAAGCTCAATTTCGCCGAGCTCGTCAAACTTAACCCCTTCAACCTTTCTCACAAGCATAAGAGGACCTGCTACTTCTTCAACTGTTCTGTATTCTTTTGGCATCAGAATTCCTCCTTTGCGTTGATAACTTCGTTAATATCGTTTTCTACAAGAGAAACAACCTTTGCATATTCCTCATCAATGCTGTCCTCGGCAACATACTTGAACCTGCCGATTGCCTCTCTTGACGGGATAGCGACAAGCTTTTCAATATCAGCGTTCATTTCAAGCGCCGCATTTGCTTTATCGTAATACTCCATAACAAGAGTCATCATATAATACTGCTTTTTGAGCGAGGTATAAGTGTCAATCTCGTGGAAGGCGAGCTGATGAAGGAAGTCCTCACGGATGCTTCGCGCAGCCTCCATCTTAAGCCTATCTGTCGCGGAAAGCGCGTCCATACCTACAAGCTTAACGATTTCATCAAGAGAAGCCTCGTCGGAAAGAAGGTTCATCATTCTTGTTCTGAGCTTCGTCCAATCACTGTTTACGTTATCGTTAAACCATTTGCCGAGATTATCGGCATAAAGCGAATAGGAGGTAAGCCAGTTGATAGCCGGGAAATGACGCTTATATGCAAGCGCTGAATCAAGCCCCCAGAAAACCTTTACGATACGAAGCGTTGCCTGGGATACCGGCTCGGAAATATCACCGCCGGGGGGCGATACCGCGCCGATAACGGAAAGCGCGCCCTCCTGCGAACCGCTGCCTAAAACCTCAACGCGGCCGGCACGCTCATAGAACTGCGCAAGACGGGAGCCGAGATAAGCGGGATAGCCCTCTTCACCGGGCATCTCTTCAAGTCTGCCCGACATTTCACGAAGAGCCTCAGCCCAGCGCGAGGTTGAATCCGCCATAAGAGCTACGGAATAGCCCATATCCCTGAAATATTCCGCTATTGTAATACCCGTATAGATTGAGGCTTCACGCGCCGCAACGGGCATATCCGAGGTGTTTGCGATAAGAACCGTTCTTTCCATAAGCGATTTGCCCGTATGAGGGTCAATAAGCTCGGGGAATTCGTTAAGAACGTCGGTCATCTCGTTTCCGCGTTCGCCGCAACCGATGTAAACAACTATATCCGCCTCAGCCCATTTTGCAAGCTGGTGCTGGGTTACCGTTTTACCGCTTCCGAACGGGCCGGGAATAGCCGCAACGCCGCCCTTAGCAATCGGGAAAAGCGCGTCAATAACACGCTGGCCGGTAATAAGCGGCATATCGGGAGGGAGTTTCTTTTTATAAGGTCTTCCCTGTCTTACGGGCCACTTCTGCATTAGCGTTACGTCGTTTACCCTGCCATTTTCGTTTTCAATAGAAGCAATAACCTCAGTTACGGTATAATCGCCTTCGGTTATTGATTTAACAGCGCCGCTGACGCCGTAGGGAACCATAATTTTATGCCTTACAATATCGGTTTCCTGAACATAGCCGAGCTCGTCGCCTGCGGACACGCTGTCGCCTGCGCTGACAGTGGGATAGAAATGCCACTTTATGTCCCTTGAAAGCGACGGAACCTCGATACCTCTTTCAAGGTTGTTTCCGCTGAGCTCCATAATCTTCTCAAGCGGACGCTGAATTCCGTCAAAAATACCTTTAATCAGGCCGGGACCGAGCTCAACGCTCAGCGGCTCGTTAGTTGATTCTACGGGCTCGCCCGTGCCGAGGCCTGCCGTATCCTCATAAACCTGAATTGAGGCTCTGTCACCGTGCATTTCAATGATTTCGCCTATAAGCCTGTGTTCGCTTACACGAACAACGTCAAACATATTGGCGTCCCTCATATTTTCAGCAACAACAAGAGGACCCGATACCTTTAAAATTGTACCTTTACTCATATGTTTACCACCCGTTAATTTACTATATCAGAGCCTACGGCCCTTTCTACAAATGAGCTTACCTGCTCCATACCTATACCCGTATTTCCGAAAACGCCGGGGATAGGGATAATTGCCGGAAGAGGCTCATCGTTATATCTGCTGATTTCACTTTGAATTTGCGAAGCAAGATTTTCCGTTATAAAGATTACTGCGTAATCGTTTTCCGCAAGATTTCTTATTGTTTTAACGGCGTCAATACCGCTTTCAACGGGATATATAACAATACCGAGAGAGGCAAAGCCGTAAATGCTGTTTTTATCGCCTATTGCGGCAATTTTATACATAAAGCTCACGCATCCTTTCTCTTATTACATCCGTTGAAACATGGCTCTGCTTTGCCGAAAGGATAACGCGAAGGCATTTTACCTCGGTTTCCTTTGCGCAGTAATAAGCCGCAAGGGGGCTTATTCCAAAAGCAGTCATCTTTGCCTTTTTAACTATTTCAAGCAGCTTATCATCACAGTATTTTTCAAACGCCGAGCCGCCTTTTTCAAGCTCTGCACGGTAATCGGAAAAGCCTGTATTAGTAAGATAATCGCAAAACTCCTCCATACCGTCTGCCGCCGCGTTAACAAAATCGGCCTTTTTAAGCTTTTCGCAGTTTGCAATAGCCATATCAAGATAAACGGAATTCTTGCCCGTTTTAACGGCGCGATATGCCGTTTTAATATTCGTTGCAACGCAGTATTCCTCGGCGTAATTAATAAGCACGTCGTCGTTACTGCTTTTGGCATAGCATAAAATTGCCTCAAGCGCAGCAGTATCAATTACCGTATCGCAAAGCTGCGCTCTTCCGGTTGTTGAAAGAAGCTCAAGCGCCTTTTCGGCACAGCCCGCAGCACATTCCGGAAGCTCGTCAAACCTGCGCTCTGAAACGGCCTTTTTTAGCTTTTCTGCGTCAAAAGCGCAGGGCTTTACAAAATAATCATCAGCCGAATGTCCCATAGCCTCAGCCTTAAGAATTGCCTTAAGATTTTGAAAATCGTTTTTGATAATAAAGGCGTTAAGCGCCTCAGCCTCGGGAGCGGCCTTTTTAATATAATCCCATGCGCCGTTTAGCTCAATATCAAGCGTTTTTGAATAATTTCCGCCCGAAGGGATATTGTATCCCTTTTCGTTTAAAAGCGTTACCGCTTTTTCATAGCTTTCGGCATTGATAAGCTGTTCAAGGTCGCTTCGCGTAAGAAGCGAATTTTCAAGCGCACGAACGGAAGCAACTGCAAAAAGATAATCGTTTCTTTTCAATATGCTTCCCTCCTTAACTGAATAAAAGAGCATTCAGCGCGTCACGCAGCTCGTCACGCTTGGAAGCTGCAATAGCGTCAAAGGAGCAGTTAATATCAATATCGCCGTAAACAAGAACGAAGCCGCCGTCAGTGTTCGTACTGTCGCCGAGGATAACGCTTTTTCCTTTGCCGAGTTCGCTGTTAACGGAGCTTATAAAATCCTTCGGAAGCCTGTTAACGTCTGAATCAGAGAGGCGAAGAACGCCCTCCCCTTCCTTGGCATTATTAATAATAAGCGTTTTGATAACTTCAAAATATTCCTTATCGTCAAGCGATTTAATTGAAGCAAGAGCCTTACCGAGCATATCGTCAATAGTTTCAAGCTTCGCCTTAAGAATAACCTTGCTTTTTCCGAGCTCTGCTGAGGAAACGGCGGACTGTTTAATATCCTCCGCCTTTTTGGCGGCGTTTGCTTCAGCATTGCCGATTATATTCTTTGCCTGCTCTTCTGCCTTTTCAATAATGCCCTTTGCGTTCTCTTCTGCCTGCGAAATTATGCTTTTACAACGGTCGTTTGATTCATATTCAATTTGTGAAATAATTTTTTCAAGACCTGTCATATATTTTCACCTTAGAAGCTTAATCTTAAGATTATAAGAAGAGAAATAAGAAGCGCAAGAACTGCGTAGGTTTCAACCATAGCTGAAAGAACCATAGCCTTTGACTGCTGTTCAGGCTTCTTGGCAACAACGGAGACGCCTGCTGCGGCAACCTTTGCCTGAGCTATTGCCGAGAAATAGCCAACGATAGCCATAGGAAGGCAAGCGCCGAAAATCTGAAGTCCCTGCTGGGTTGTAAGCGCAACCGGAGCTCCGCTTAAAAGCTGAATTTTAATCATAACCATAATGGCGGTAATAAAGCCGTAAAGGCCCTGCGTACCGGGAAGAATCTGAAGAATAAGAACCTTAGTGAACTTTGAAGGGTCCTCAGAGATAAGGCCTGCAGCGGCCTCACCAACGATACCAACGCCTCTTGCCGAGCCCATTCCGCTTAAAAGAGCAGCGAGCGCAGCGCCTACGATTGCAAGTGCTAAACCTAAATTAGCCATTATTTGTTTCCTCCTTGAACTGAAATGTTTTTGAATTTACTTTAAGAGGGTTAAAAGCGTTTCCGCCGCCCTCATAAAATCTTGAGAAGAATTCGACATACTGCAGCCTGTTCGTATGAACATAAGCGCCGATAACATTAATACCGAAGTTAACAGTATGGCCGAAAACGAATACAACTATGAAGAGAACCGTTTTTAAAACCATATTCTGAGGCAGAGTTCCCATCATATTTACAACCGAGCCGATAATGCCCGTTACAAGCCCTAAGGCGAGCAGACGCGAATAGGAAAGAATATCGCTGAGATAGCCCGAAATAGTATTGTACAAAGCGTACAAGCCCGCGCCGAGCTTTGCAAAAATTCCTTTTGACGCCCTGCCTGCCGTAAGAATTATTAAAACGACGCCTGCAAGAGCAACATACTTTGCAATATTTGTAATTGCAGAGGGCATTTCAATTATCATGCCGGCGCATATCGGAGCCGCGCCGCCGACAGCCATATAAATTGACAGCGTATCTGCTATCGCTCCGAATTTATCGCCCTCGCGCCATTCCATATAACCTTTTATTCCTACGCCCACAAAAAGATGGATAATTCCGAAAAGGAAACAGAACAGCATAGTCGTCATTAAGTCGTCGCCCTGAGGATTAAGCCATACGTACAGCCTCATTTCGGGCAGATGAAGATAATTAACGCGAATAATATTTATTGCGTCGCCGAAGAATGAACCGAACATTATTCCCCAGAACATCGTTGATATTCCGCAATACAAATACATAAGAACCGTTTTTCGTTTTTGCCCCTGAGGCTTGGCTTTAAGCAAAACGATAAGCGTTGCTATCACCATAAGCAGCCCGTATCCCGCGTCCGAAAACATCATTCCGAAGAACACGTAATAGAAGAAGCCCATTATAGCGTTAGGGTCAATATCGTGCTTTCCGGGAAGCGAATACATCTCGGTTATACCCTCAACGGGCGAAGCAAAGGAGTTATTGCTAAGAAGAACGGGAACGTCCTCGCTTTCGTCAGGCTCCGAAACGCTTACAGCACAGCTGTACTTTTCTTCAAGCGATTTAGCCGTTTTTTCGGCGTACTTTTGGGGGATGTAGCCCGATAGGTATAAAATATTTTCCGTTACCGAAACGTTTTTAAGCGCTTCATACTTATCAATTCTCATTGTAAGAAAATCAATAAGAAAACCTATTTTCGGCGTTCTGTCGCCCAAAGCTTTAAGCTTTTCTTCATATTTTTCAAGCTTTGCTTTAAGCTTTTCAATACGCTCAAGGTTTTTCTGCGCCGCTTCCTTCGGAGTTATATCAAGAAGCTCTGAGGGCTTAACGAAGCCGAAGCTTCTTAAAGCTTCAAGTACCGTTTGAGCATCGGATTTAAGGCACATTACAGCCGCGCAGGACTGAACGTCGCTTGAATATACAACCTCGGCGTCAAGCGCCTCAATTTCGGGAACAAGCTCAGCAAGCTTCTCTTTTAGCGAAGCTTCGGTTTGCATATCGGGAAAGGTTCCGATTAAAACGGTTGTATATTTGGTTTGAGAATTCTTAAACGGAACGTCAAGCTTTTCCCAAACCGAAAGAGAAGCGTTTGCCGTTTCAAGGCGAATGATTTCCGCCTTGGAATCGGTTATTCTTTTTTCCAAATCAAGAATGCTGTAGCACAGCCCGAGCGTTGAATCAGCCTCGTCCTCTTTATCAAGGTATTCCTTTAATTCAATCTGCCGCGGAGGCTTGAAAGAATCAATCAGCGAGCCCTTTTGAGGAGCGTAAAAGCTCAAAACCTCTTTTGCGTGTTCGGCAGTTGATTTCATTTTTTCAAGCTGGGAAATATTCACTGCGGTATCAAAACAGGACATTCCCTCCATCTTTTCATGCTCGGAAATCTCAACAACTCCCCTGCGCTGCAAAAAGTCAATAACATCCTTGCTCTCGGTCAATGCAGATATCACTTCAATTTTTTGCATTTTGAGCTTTGCCGTAGGTCATCACCCCATTTCCTTTGAAGTGTAGTTTACTGAAGTATAATATTTTTTACTGCGTCAATGGTTTCGCTTAGCTTATCAGAGCTGATTTCCTTCAGCTTTTCAGTATAAGCAAGCGCTTCGTTTTCAGCCTCGGCAACCGAAGAAGCGGCGTCCTTCTGCGCGCCTTCAACGGTGCGCTTATAGGCGGCGTCTGCCTCTGCCTCTGCATTTGAAACGATTTCCTTTGCCTTGAGGTTCGCGTTTTCAAGGATTTTTTCTGCTTCAAGCCTTGCGTTTTGCTCGTTTTCAGCGGTAACCTTTTCCTTTTCCAAAACCTCGCTGAGCATATCAGATACCATTTTTTCACCTTCTTTTATATTATCTAATTGAATATATCATATATATTATTTTATTTCAATAATTTACAGTTTTTTTAATCAATTTGTCATTAATTAAAAAAATGCAGAGGGAGAGTCAGGCTCCCTCTGCACATAAGGAGAAACAGCGGCAGGGACGAAAGGATTAAAAGCCTGCCGCCGATATGAAGCTGTTTCAGAATTCTATTTCCTCGTCGCCTTCCTCCCAGCCGGGAGTAGTGACAGATTCCGTAACAACGTCCTTAAAAGTAAATTTATCAATATTTAATTCAGGCTCAATATATTTCTTTTTCACGTACATACCTCCTTCTAAACATTCGCCGAGGAGCAGATATTTCCGTAATAAATGGCCTCGTAATCTTCGCTTTCGCCGTCGCTGTTGATAAAGAAGAACTTATACTTAACATAAGCCCTTGTATAAACTACGGCTTCGTCGCGTTTAACTATTGAAAGCGAAAACTGCTTTGTAGAATCAATGGTTTTCTTGCTTTTCTGGATATATACACCCTCCGTGCCTATTACAAAATCATCGGCGGTAAGACCGTTATTTTTGCTGAATAGCGTTCCCGCTTCAACAACAGTTACGCCTTCGGGAAGGTTTTGCGTATACGCGCTGTGAGTAGTAAACTTTTCGTCCCCTTCGGCGCCTGTTGATTCGGCATAGCTGTAGATAAACGGAAGGCCGAAGTTAAGCATATGAAGGGTTAGCTTATAAAGCTTTCATCCTTATAAGCAAGGTAGGAATAGCTGTCGCCGTAAGCAATCGGCGTAAGAGCGCCGTTATTCAGAATTGCAAGGGCGTAAGACTGATTATCGCCCGTTACTGTTGTAAATGCGTCATAGGCAATATTTTCCTGAACGTTTTTGCCGTCATAGCCTACGCTTGCAACATAGCCGCCGTCGGGATTTGAATATTCGCCCTTGACGGTTAAAACGCCGTCAACTGCAGCTTCGCTTACCTTAACACTTCCGCTGAGGCTGTATCCGGTCAAGATATAATTACCTTTAGAGAGGAGGGAATAATCTATACCGTTTACCCTTAGTTTAGTACCGGATACAGTTACTTCATCCTCAGCGGAAGCCGGAAGAATATTAACGGTTCTGCCGAACGCGTCAACAATCTTAACCGCGTATTCCGGACATACGGGAGAAGCATAAGCCTTAACCTTGATGTTACTTTGTGTTTTCACTTCATATGTTGAGGAATCTACACAAAGCGTTTGAGTATTTTCGCCAAGGCCGTTATCGTCTGTAAGCTCCCACTTATATATTTTTCCGTATTCTTCGGGAGCTTCAAGCTTAACTACGGAGCCGTAAGCATACTCGCCCGTACCGTCAACATTGCTGTAGAGCACACCGTTTTCGTCAACAACCGAAAAATCAACAGAAAAGGTCTGAACGCTGAGTTCAACATTATTTTCGTTAATAGCGGTAAGAAGCTCTGTTACGCGTTTATCGGATTCATTAATCAAATCCTGTGTGCCTATTTCTCGTTGTTCGTTATAATCGTTTTCATCAAATCTGTCGGTCGTTTTAAACGCGTCAAACTTCCTTTTAGCTTCGGCAAGGGCGCTGTTAGCCTCATCGCTGTACTTCTCGTGGTCAAGCGTTTCGTAAACAAGGTTCATATAGTTATAAACCGAAACATCAACACCCTCAACCTTTTCGTGGTTGGTTTTATCAACAACACAAACAAAGGTTGCTAAATCGTTGTCCTCGCTGTCATAACCGAAGAGATGCTTTCTTCCGCCGGCAATAAGCGCTTCACGGGAAACTCTGAGGTTTTCTGCCGCCGTCTCAGCAGTGCTCTTATCGGTATAGATGTTTGACATAACGGCGTTAATTTCGTCCTTCGCCGTCTGAAGCGCCGCTTCGTAATCATCCCAAAGCTTCATATCAAAGCAATCGTAATTTGTATCGTAATCAAAGGAAATTACGATTTCCTGCCTTAAGTCCTCATATTCCTCGTCCTTATCAAATTCGCCTTCTTCAACAATTTCCGCGGCCTTTTCCATATCTGTGCAGGCGCCGTTAATCTTATCAACCGCTGTTTTAACGCCTGTTTCAATATTGGCAGCATAGTCAATGGTACCCATTGAAATATCTATACCCGTTACGCCGTCAACCTTTTTAAGAAAGTCCATAATTTCAGCAGCGCCCGTATCGCTGTTAGGAATAGCGTTAAACACATCCTTCTGTTCGGAGAGCTTCTTTAAAACAGGAACGATGTTGATTACATAAATCGGGGTTTGCTCATCTGAGTTTGTGTCTGATGTTTTTACGCTCGTTTCAGAGGTACCGCTACCCGTTCTTGCTCTCCAGCTTAATACAAATTTCTTTGATGTTGCTTCGGTTACTCCGGCGAAATCTGTTGCGCCGCTAATATATTTAATACCGTTAGCATAGCCGTTTCTTGCCTCACGGCCGCTCTTGGAATTATGCTTTTTATCGGCAAAAATATACGGAGTAACGCTGCTGTCCTTCGTATCGCCCGCGGTAATATAAGCGGTAATGTGATTTGTTGTGCTGTAATATGAGCTGTCATACTGAGCAACGGAGGTGCCGTCCATGCAGCCTGACCAGTTCAGCGCAAGAGAATCCATATTCATACTGTCGTCGTCATCGTGGTCCGCTTCGGCAATACCCTTCCAAAGGTGGTTAATGATATTGAAGTTTGCAGTATTAATAAGGCTTACAGTATAAACATAACGTTTCGTTTCGTTAATACTCAAAAGCGGACTCGCCGTGTTGTAGCCGACGTACTGAACAGGTAGCTTTGCATCATTAATGCCGTCATATAACAGAACTGTGGGCGAATAGTAAACATAGTTATTGATGTCGCCTTTATTAGCAAAACGCTCGCCTACATGGTTTAAGCCCTGCTGCCAGTAAATGATATTATCATAAAGGCTTGTAACCTCTGAACTTTTAGTATTTGTTGTAAAGGTTGAGAAGGTAGGCACAACGTTTGCAGACTCCATATCAAAATCCGTCATAGCTTCAAGATTATCGTGGAAGCTGACAACAAGCTCCTCAAGTGTCGGGTCCTCAAACTCGGTTGTGTCGCCGTAAGTGTAAGCGTCAATATATTCCTTAGCTTTAATGTAATCCACATAGGTGTTATACATATTCATATACACCATTGTATTTTCGCCGTCGATAGCGGCAATTTTGCGCTCATAATCCTTAACATACTCGATAAGCGTGTTCATCTGTGCCGAAATGCTTGACGGCTTAAGGTTCTGAAGGCCTGCGATAGCCTTGTCCATATCCTCGCTGTATTTATCAGCATAATAAACAACGTCGGAAGCAAAGTTGTAATTTGCAGGATTAAGGCTTGTTGCGGCGTCAAATGCACTGAAAATGCTTTCAAGTCCGCCGGCTTTATAATCGGAAACCGCTGAAATATACTGTGCAGCATCCTCGCCTGCTGCGGCAATGGCTTCGCTCATCTTTTTCTGATTAATAAGGTAAATGCCGTTACTCCAGGACATTGAATATTCCGTACCGTCAGAGGAATCGCTACCGTTGTCGCCGTAAGCGTTCCATGATGTTTTACCAATAACCTTAACATTTTCGTCGAACGCTCCGCCTTTATAAATAATAGAGTTCTTAAGGCTTACTGCTGAATTGCTTGAACCGACTTGTATTAAATTTGCATTTGAGCCCGACGGAGCCGTTGCCGCAAGAGTAAGACCTGTTCCTGCATTCCAGTTGAAATCAACATTTCCGCCATACCAGATATCGTTTTTCATTTTGAAATCATCGTTTTCAACAATGTAGATACCCTTTGCTTTATAGGCATAACGGGAGCCTTCCTTTAATCCGCTCATAACAGGAACGCTAATTGGATTTACACCGTCATAGAGAAATACGCAACGCGGATAGTAAATATACGCAAAGCAGCCGTAAACAAGCAATCCTCTCTTACGGAGAATCTCTGTACCGCCCGTAAATGTGGTATCAGTTCCCTTATAAGCAACAAGATTGTTATAGTAACCGCTGTCAATCGTAACGCCGTTAATTGAAGCAGTACCCGTTGCGGTAATTCCTGTATAAGCGGTCATCTGCTCGGTTTGCTGAACAAGAGCAACCGTTGCGCCTTCAAGATCGACGGTTCTTCCGTTATCATAGGCATTAGCGGCGCCTATTGCGCTTTTATAGGCTGTATATGCCTTTGACATATTTGTGTAAACCGTTCCGTCCATTTTTGCTTCGTATGCTTCAATTGCCGAAGCAAGAGCTTCTCGTTCGGCTGAATCAGCAGACGCGGTAAACGGAAACACGGTTAATGCCGTAAGCACCATAACGATTGACATAAGCAAAGCAAATGCTTTTTTCGTAAGCTTTTTCATTTTTAGTTCCTCCTTTAAAAATAAAAAGACCGACTGCAACACTTAAAATAAGAATTGCAGCCGGTCGATCATACAATAAATTGGTTAGACACCTTGCTTTGCGTCACCGCCTTTCGACGGCTTTGCCCTTTAATCTGATTTTCTTTTTAATTGTTTTTCCTTATACATATTACGGTCCGCGCGTTGAATCAAATCTTCAAACGCTTCGCCGTTTTCCGGAGTTCCCCTCGCCCGTCCGAAAGAACAGGTTAAGCCTTCGGCTACTCCTTCGATTTTAAGGGAATCCAGGTCATTATGTATTTTGTTTTTTAAGGCTTCAAAATCATAATTATTAAGCCCTATGTTTATAATTAAAAACTCGTCTCCGCCATAGCGGTAAATATATTTTTCATCAATATTTGCCTTAAAAACATCGGCAATTGAAGCAATAACCCTGTCGCCGACTATATGGCCGTAGGTATCGTTAATATGCTTAAAATTATCACAGTCACACATAACAAGATAAAGGTGCTTATTGTAATAATTAACGCTGTCTTCAATAAGCGCATAGCGGTTTTTAAGCTTAGTAAGAACGTCGTATCTTACTGCCCTTTCAAGCGCGGAATTAAGCGAGGCAACCTTTTGGCGGCCCAATTGCTGTTTTCGCATAAGGTGATACTTTGCCGAGCTTGCTACAATACAGATACAGGCAAAGGCAAAGAAATTCAGAATATGAATCGATGGCGCTCCGTCGAAATGAACCAAAACAATGTAACAAACGGTAAACGAAACGGAAAGAAGAATAAGGCTGATATAAGGTTTGATTATTATAAACGCAGCATATGTTACCATTACAATATAAAAGGTTATTATATCCTTGCCATAAATATAGTGATTATACGAAAGATAGATGCTGTAAGCAGTAAGAATGGAAAAAGCAATAACCGTAACAACGGTAATCTTTATATGGGAAACAAATTCATAATTCTTTGCACGTTCAGAATAAAAGTAAAAGAACAAACAGAAAAATACAACAAATGCAACTGACATTGTGCTTTCCTTTATGTTTCTTACCTGAACAAGACCGGTTGCAACAAAAAGATAAGTAAACAGCTCATAAACTATAACAACTAAAGATATACTGTTAACATTTTTGATATTAGCTTTGTCCATTTCATTTGTAACACTTAAGGAATCCTTAGGACAGAGTATACTTTTAAGCCAAGATAAAAGATTTTTCATAAATAACCTTAACATATAAAAATCGACCGCAAATATATCGCATTGAAAAAAGCAATACTTTTGCGGCCGGTCGATCGTATAGTTTTAGCTACTTAGACACCATAGCTTTGCGCCACCGCCTTTCGACGGGTTTGCCAAATATTAATAAATTGTTAACATTATTATATCAAAAATTTCAAATTTGTCAATAGTTTATCAAAAAAATTACCGCACATTTTAAACAAAGTTTTTCCGATAAAAGTACAGTAATAATTAGTAAAAACAACAAAAGCAGTGAATTAACACTGCTTAAGTGGTGCGCCTGACAGGACTTGAACCTGCACATCGGTAGATACTAGATCCTAAATCTAGCGCGTCTGCCAATTCCGCCACAGGCGCAAATGTGCGCGCTGTAAATAAACAACGTGGTTATAATAACACTTTATTCAGGGCTTTGCAAGTGTTTATTCAGCTTTGTTTTTCTTTGATTTAACAATTCTTACAACAAATAAAACAATAATTACGGCAAAAACGAAATACATTAAAACGGTTTTTACGCTCGTAACCGCAGAAGCAAAGTGAATGAAACCATCGTTTGTATTAATCCCCTTCAACATCATTATTGAGCAGATATTTTCGATATAATCAAGAACGGCAAGAACAATCGGGGCGGCAAGAAGAGCCGACCTTTTTTTCATAAGCGCATATACAGCAAAACAGAAAAACAGGCAATATGCAATCGGGTAAACAAAATCAAGCGGAAGCTGAACGTGAAGATATGTATTCAGACCTTCGGGAGAAAGCAACGCCAAAAACCGTTTTGCGTCGTCGACGGAATATCCGAAATTCATATCAAAACAGCGTATTCCCTCGGTTGATTTTTCAATCGACGGAATCAGGACAAGGTTCATTACAAGGCAGATTACAGCCGTAACCGCGCCGCTTACAATCAGAACAAGCTTTTCTTTCTTTTTCATATAATCACCTTTTCTTCTTATGTTTGTTTGTAACCGTAAATGCCGCTGTATAAACCGCATTTGCGCCCGAATCCTTTACGGTAAAGGCAAGCTCGCTTAACGTGCTTCCGGTTGTTTTAACGTCATCAACAATCAACACGGTTTTGTTTTTGACATCCTTGCCTTCGATAAGGCTGAATGCGCCGTACAGGTTTGCTCTTCTTTCTTTTGCGCTTGATTTTCTCTGAGATTTGGTACGGCGGTTTTTATAAATCAATTCGTCAAAAGGCACGCCGAGCCCGGCGGCGGTTTCACGCGCGAGAAGTTCGGACTGATTATAGCCGCGCTTTCTTTTTCTGCTTTTTGTCATCGGCACGCAGGTAACAACGTCAAAGCTCACGTCCTTAAAACGAAGCTTAACAGCCTTAACAATGTTTTCGCTCATAGCGGGAACAAGCTCCTTAAAGCCGGCGTTTTTCAGCCTGTAAACCGCTGAAACCGCGCTTCCTTCAAAATAATACGGAGCACAGAATGCCTTATAATCAGGCGAAAACTTTTCAATACTGCAAACGCAGTTATTTACCTCGCGGCCGCATTTATTGCAGATTTTCCCTTCAATCATACTCAGGGCTTCGCATTGTTCACAGCGAATTTTATCAAGCTCAATTACTTCGCCGCACAGCTCACAGCGTTTCGGGAATAAGACGTACAACAGCCTTTTAACTGCGCCGGTCATACGGTTAAATACCCTGCTACGGCTTTATAAGTTTCCTCGCCGAAGCCCTCTATTTCCATAATCTGTTCAACGCTTGTATACTTTCCGATGTGATTACGGTATTCGATAATTGCCGAGGCCTTCTTTTCGCCGAGGTGTTCAATAGTCATAAGCTCCTCAAGCGTTGCGGTATTGATATTAAGGGGATAATCGGGAAGCGTTGTTTGCGCTTTTTCGGACTTTGAATCAGCCTTTGAAGCGTTATCGCCTTTTGCGTCTTTTTCGGTTGCCGTTACCGCATTTTGCGTGGAATCGGTATAAATACGCGGCTGTGATAAGCCTATGGCGATAAACACCCCTGCTATAACAAGCAGAGCGATACCTGTCATTATAAAGCTTTCGCGTTTATTTGTTTTCATCGTCTTTTGCCTTTTTTGTTATTGGTCTGTCTTGAGTTATGCCTGCCGTTATTCGGCGACGAGCCCCTTACGAGGCACATATCCCCCGTCCCGATTAAATCATAACGGTGCGCCTTCCTGAGCGCTTCCTCAACAAGCGGCGCGTTTTTAGGAACATAATACTGTAAAAGCGCGCGCTGAAGAGCTTTTTCATGGGGATTTTTTGTACAGTAAACCTCTTTCATTGTATAAGGGTCAAGCCCCGTGTAATACATTGCGGTTGAAACTGTTCCGGGAGTCGGATAAAAATCCTGAACCTGTTCGGGACGGATACGGTTTTTCTTTAAAAAAAGCGCAAGCTCAATCGCGTCATCAAGAGTTGAGCCCGGGTGGCTTGACATAAGATAAGGAACAAGATACTGGTCCTTATTTGCTTCGCCGCTGTATTCAAAATAACGCCTTGAAAACTCAATATACGCCTCAATATGCGGCTTGCCCATTTTGTCAAGAACCGCTGCGGAGCAATGCTCCGGCGCAACCTTTAGCTGGCCGCTTACGTGGTACTTAACCAGCTCTCTGAAAAAGCTTTCATCCCTGTCAAGCATAAGGTAATCATAGCGAATACCCGAACGGATAAACACTTTTTTAACTTCGGGAAGCGAGCGAACCTCGCGCAGGATTTCAAGATATTCGCTATGGTCGGCGGTAAGATTAGGGCACGGCTTCGGCGCAAGGCATTTTTTACCCTTGCAAAGCCCCTTTTCCTTTTGCATTTCGCAGGAGGGCTTGCGAAAGTTAGCCGTCGGGCCGCCGACGTCATGGATATAGCCCTTAAAATCGGGAAGCGCAGTCAGAAGCTTTGCTTCTTCAATTATACTTTTCTTACTTCGTGAGGTAACGTATCTTCCCTGGTGAAAGGCTATTGAACAGAAGTTACAGCCGCCGAAGCAGCCGCGGTTATGGGTAATGGAAAATTCAACCTCTTTAATTCCGGGAACGCCTCCCTGAGCTTCATACATAGGGTGATACGTTCGCATATAGGGAAGCGAATAGACCTCGTCAAGCTCTTCTGTAGTAAGCGGAGGCGAGGGCGGATTTTGAATTACCATCAGCTTTCCGTGCTTTTGTTTAATAGCTCTGCCGCGAATATGGTCCTGCTCATCCTGCTGAATTCGGGTTGCTTTTGCATATTCGGCTTTATTGGCTTTAACGTTTTCATAGCTCGGGCATTCAGTACCTACGTAAGGGGTTTCCCTTACGTCAACACAGTAGGTTGTTCCGAGAATATCGTGAATTTCATTAATTCTTTCGCCGCCGTCAAGCCTGAGAGCAAGCTCCGAAATCTGATGCTCGCCCATTCCCTGGATAAGCAAATCCGCGCCGGATTCAACAAGAATGCTCGGCCTTACTGCGTTATCCCAGTAATCATAATGGGCAAAGCGGCGAAGCGAGGCTTCAAGGCCGCCGATAATAACGGGAACGTCGGGATAAAGCTTTTTAACGGTTTTTGTATAGACGGTAACGGCTCTGTCGGGGCGTTTGCCCGTTTTGCCGCCTGCCGTATAGGCGTCCGTACTACGGCGTTTTTTAGCGACGGTATAGTGGGCAACCATACTGTCAATATTTCCGCTCGTTATCAAATACGCGAGCCTCGGCTTTCCGAATTGAACAAAATCAGCCGCGCTATGCACATCGGGCTGGCTTAGTACGGCTACTTTAAAGCCCTTGCTTTCAAGGACCCTTGTTATTATTGCCGCGCCGAAGGAGGGATGGTCAACATACGCATCGCCCGTAATATAGACGAAATCGACCTCATCCCAGCCTCTTTGCAGCATATCTTTTTTATTTACGGGAAGAAAGGTATTCATTAAATTTCCTCACTACCGTCATAATCGTCATAATCGAAAGGAGCTTCATCGCTGTCAAAGCTCATCTGTTCGGTATTGTCAGCGGTAAATTCGGGCGCGGGACCGTTGGCCTTCATCTGAATCCACTGTTGCATATTAATTCTGATTTCCCTTGGCTTTGCGCCGTCCTGAGGGCCGATAATTCCCTTTTCCTCAAGCTGGTCCATTATCTTTGAACCCCTTGAATAGCCGACGCCGAGCTTACGCTGAAGGAAGGAGGTGGAAGCACGTCCGTTTTCAAGAACAACCTCAACGGCGTTTTCAAATAACGGGTCAAGGCTCTCGCCGCCCTCGTCATCGCCTGACATACCCGAGGATTTATCCTGAACGGCCTTGCTTTCAATTTCCTTCTGAATTTCATCGCTGTACTGGCTTTCGCCCTGATTTTTAATAAATTCGCAAAGCTTTTCAACCTCTTCATCGCTTATAAAACAGCCCTGAACACGAAGCGGTTTGCTTGCGCCGATAGGCGAATAAAGCATATCGCCGTGGCCGAGGAGCTTTTCAGCGCCGCCCGTATCAAGAATAGTTCTTGAATCTATCTGAGACGAAACGGTTAAGGCAATACGTGAAGAAATATTAGCTTTAATAAGACCTGTGATAACGTCAACCGAAGGCCTTTGGGTTGCAATAACAAGATGCATACCTGCGGCACGCGCCATTTGTGCGAGGCGGCAAATGCTGTCCTCAACCTCTTTAGGGGCGGCCATCATAAGGTCTGCAAGCTCGTCAATACAGATAACGATTTTAGGCATCGGCTCCATATCGGGGTGCTTTTCAACGAATTTGTTATAGCCCGAAATATCGCGGACGCCCGTATCCGAAAACGCCTGATAACGCTTAAGCATTTCGGAAACAGCCCAGCCGAGAGCGCCCGAGGCCTTTCTTGCGTCCGTAACAACGGGAACAAGAAGGTGCGGAATGTTTTCATATTTTGAAAATTCAACTTTCTTCGGGTCAATCATAAGAAACTTAACTTCGTCGGGCTTTGCGCGGTAAAGAATTGAAACGATAATTGAGTTCATACATACCGATTTACCCGAGCCGGTTGTGCCCGCAATAAGAAGGTGAGGCATTTTTGCAACGTCGCAGAAAACGGTGTTGCCCGCAATATCCTTACCCAGAGCTGCCGAAAGGAGCGAGCTCTGCCTTGAAAATTCGGGAGCGTCAATAACCTCTCTTATTGAAACCATATTCTTAACGGTATTCGGTATTTCAATTCCAACGGCCGCCTTGCCCGGAATCGGAGCTTCAATGCGGACGTTTGTTGCCGCAAGATTAAGCGCAATATCGTCCGAAAGATTTGTGATTTTTGAAATACGTATACCGGCGGCAGGCTTAAGCTCATACCTCGTTACCGTAGGGCCTCTTGAAATATCGGTTATTTCAGCCGAAACGCCGAAGGAATCAAGCGTTTTAATAAGAAGCTCGGCGTTGCTTTTAAGCTCGTTGCTTATATCCTTTGCGGATTTATGCGCCGCAACCTTAAGAATATCAACCGAAGGAAGCATATATTCGGCAACGGATTTATTCATATCCTCGTCGCTTACACTGAATTCGGGAAGAGGCTCGTTTTTCTTAGGCTCCTCCTTTTCTTCGCTTGCGTCCTTAATAATTTCATCAAGCGGCTTCGATTTTGCTTTAACGGTTTCGCGCTGTTCCTGCTTTTGTTTGGTGGATTCGTTGATTTCGCGGATTAAGTCGTCCATATTATCAACAGTCTCGGGCTTTTCGGGAACGCCGTTTTTATTCCTTTTAGGTTTGGCGTTTTTAGGCTTTGCCTTAACGTCAGTGCCGTCCTCATAGCCGTCAAGATAAACGTCGATATTACGGTTTCTTCTGCGCTCGCGCCTTTCTTCAATAATCGGCGTGGCCTTTTCAACCGCCCTTTTAACGGGTTTTGCCGTGTTTTTAAAGAACTGATTAACCGTAGCCTTTGAAAGAAGAAGAATATCAACAAGCGAAAGAAGAAGCGTAATAATAATTGCAGGAGCCTTGCCCATTGTAAGAAGAAGCCAGCCAATCAGCGCGCCGAAAAAGCCGCCGTTAAACATAAACGGGGCGTCGCGGTAAGCGGAGGATAAGGTTTCGCCGAAGGGGCTTCCGCTTGAATTGCGTACAATATGGATAAAAGCCGATGCAAGCAAAACAATAATAACAATTAAACAAACCTCAAAGGTCATCCGCTTATTCTTGCTTTTTACGGTAAATAAAAACGAATACGCAAGACAGAGAAGCGGGAATACAACCGCCGCAAGCTTGCCGAGAAGACCGATATAGAAGTTATGTAAAATCAGCCATAATCCCTCGCCCGAAATGATTGCTATGAAAAAGAACAAAACCGAAAGCGCAAAGATAACAATGCTCATTATCCTTGCATTTGTTTCGCTCTTTTCAAGCTCGTCAAAATCGGGCTGACGCTTTGTTTTAGGCTTTGCGGCTGATTTTGCGCCGCTTTTTTTAGAATTCCTTGAATTAGCCATGTAATTTTCCTATCTTTATCTTACTATTAACTGAACAATACCGATAACGGCAACAATAGCACCGAGGCTTATATCGTAATATGAAATATATTTAAGAAAGCCTTTTTTAATAACGTTGCTTAAAATTCTTACAAGAAGGAAGGATAATGCCGCTGAAAGGATAACGCCGATAATTGCCGCAATAACTCCGCTTCTGTAATCGGCGGTAATAATTTGCGCAATACCCGAAACAAGAAGAACGGGAACAGCGATTAAAAAGCTGTATTTCAAAGCAAGCTTGCTTCCGACGCCGAAAAGCACAAGAACGGCAAACACGCCGCCGATAAGCGAAAGCCCTGATACGGGAACAAGAAACAAACTGCAAACTCCTGCAACAGCCGCCGCGGGAAGCGAAAGAAATTTAGCGTCTTTTTTAAGGCCGAGCTGCCATACGGAGGCAAGAAGCAACGTGCCGAGAACGGCGAAAAGAACGCCCTCATCAAGAAGCGTATTATTATTTGCTCCCGACTTTAAAAGGCCGTAAAGATTACCCTTACCACCGAGCGGTATAAGCCACAAAAGCATTGGCAAAAACGAAACGAGGCAGTAAACAACAAGCTTACCGTTAGGGGTTGAAGCGTTAAAACTGTATTCCCTTTTAATCAGAGCTCTGCCCGTTTTAAACGTTTCGCTTCCAAGCCTTAAAAAGAATTTCAGCGAAGCGGCAAAAATTCCGAGCGCTATGCCGATATGTATTGCGCCGGTAAGCGAGCCTACCGTTGCGTCCGCTCTTCCGGCAAAATCGCGGAAAACGGCGGTATGGCCGCTTTCGCTAATCGGCAGAATATAGGTTAGCGCCTGAAAAATGGCTTGAAATATCGCAATTATAACTGACATTATTTTCTCCTCCGAACAGCTCTGCGTTATCAAGAAAATACCCTGACCTTAAATAGTCGTAAGGATTGCTTGAACGGCAGGGCTGTACCCTTTTATCATAATTATAAAATATATCGTCAAGACTTATTACTGTGTAAAGCATTGTTATTCCCTTCTATTTCGCAGTTAAGAAAATCAAGCGCGTCGGAAAGTCCGCCGAGGCAATCTATAAGCCCGCATTTAACAGCCTCCTCGCCGTCAAGCACCGTTCCGACATCCATAATAAGCTCACCCGTTTTCATCATAAGCGAGCGAAACGCCTTAGCGCTTATGGACGAATTGTTTTCAACGAACTTAACTATTCTGTCCTGCATTTTTTCAAAATAAGAAAGCGTTTGCGGAACGCCGAGTACGGTTCCGTTCATCCTTACGGGGTGAACGGTCATGGTTGCGCTCGGTACGATAAAGCTTTTTTTACAGCTTACGGCAAGCGGAACGCCGATTGAATGACCTCCGCCGAGAACAAGCGAAGCTGTAGGAGTTGTCATGGTTGAAAGCAGCTCCGCTATTGCAAGCCCCGCTTCAACGTCGCCGCCGACTGTATTAAGAATAATCAGCAAGCCTTCAATATCCTTGCTTTCCTCAATAGCAACAAGCTGAGGAATAACATGCTCATATTTAGTTGTTTTGTTCTGGCTCGGAAGAATGAAGTGACCCTCAATCTGGCCTATAATCGTAAGGCAGTGAATAAAGTGGCCGTCCTTTTCAACGGTAATTGAGCCCGTTTCAAAAGCGGATTTACTTTCCTCTTCACAGCCTTCCTCGCGCTGTTCATTTTCCTCGCTGAATTCATCAGACATAATAGCACCTCACGCTTATTATGCCCTAATTGTACAATATTACATAGTACATATTTTAACATTTTATAAGCAAAATTTCAACATATATTATAAAATAAATAGAACGGGGCAAAAGCGCCCCGTATTTTGATTTAAAAGTAATAGAATCGTTTTTATCGTTGCATATTTTGCTAACTTAATAACTATTTAAGAAGCGGGATGTTACACTTTGAGCACCTATCCGCCGTTACGGGATTATGCGTTCCGCAGCCTACGCAGGCGATATACGGCGCCTTTGCCTTATCGTAAAGCTCATAAGGAAAGGTGAACTGCGGATGATATTTAAAACGGTCGCCCACGTTGAGATAGTGGTAAGCGGTTACCAGACCGCCCTCGCGCTCAACGATTCGCTTTTTCTTGCCGTCATCCGTTTTTGCTATTGTTATATATTCGGTATAAGTGCTTACGTGTTCCTGATTTCTTTCGGTGCGCTCGCGTGCTTTCTGCTCCGTTACAACTGCTTCGTAAGTATTGTTTGCGCGCGCTTTAATAAAGCTGCGAACGGCAAAAAGCAGAAAAATAAGCGAAACTACAGCGCCCGCGCCGAGCGCCTTTCCTATTTCCATTTTTTGAGTTATAAGGCTGTAAAGCGCAAATCCGATTAGCGGAAGCGGAACAATTATGGCCGCAAAGATTTTTGACGCCTTGCGGTTTTTCTTTACTGCCGCAAGAATTTCAGGGTCATTAACACGGTCTGAAAAGCCGGGAGTAAGACCCGATGGCGTCGCAACGGGCGCTGCCGTAGGTATATTATTAACATTAGTTTCAGAGGTTATAGGCGCTCCGCAGTTTTCGCAGAATTTTGCGCCGTCCTTATTCACTGCGCCGCAGGATGAACAAACACCTGACATAATCATTCCTCCTTATTTCACTTTGACCTTAACGGTTTTTACGATACCGTTCTGTGCGTAAACATAGATGGTAACGGTACCCTTTTTCTTTGCTTTTATATTGCCCTTTGCGTCTACGGTTGCAATCTTTTTATTGCTGCTTTCGTAGCGGAACTTGGCAATATGAGTTGCCACCTTGCCCTTGCTTTGAAGCGTGGCTTTGATTTTAGTTTTCTTTCCTTTTTTAAGAGTAATCTTTGCTTTCTTTAACTTAATACCAGTCGGGTTGCCCTTCTTGCCGCCCGGGGTTGCGCAGTGAACGGATTTGGATTTGCTCATTATCCTGTTACCCGCGGCAGTCTTTTTGTAGGCTACAACAACGTATTTATAATACTTGCCCTTCTTTAGCTTTTTGAAGGTATATTTAACCGCTTTCGGATTTGCTACTGTTGCCGCCCTTTCAAGTTTGTTTCCGCAGGGCGCGGCATAAATTATATATCCGTCCGCTCCGCTGACTGCTTTCCACGAAACGGTAATATTGGTTTTCTTTGTTGTTGCTTTAAGCTTAAGCGGCGCATAAGCCGAGCCTGAAACATCCTTTTTATCCGTGTTGGTTTTCTTGATAAGCTCCTCCGTTTTCTCCTCGGTTGGCATTGCCGCCTCTTCGGGAGTGAGTGCGGGAGCGGGCTCCTTGTAATCGGGATTTGCCGCGCCGCAACGCTTGCACACTTTTTCATTATCCCCGAAATCGTGACCGAGCGCAGAGATTTCTGCTACATTGGTTTTTTCGCCGCAGAGAGAGCATACGTCTGCAGTAAAGCCCTTTTCGGTACAGGTCGGCTGAACGGTGGTTGCAACATTATTATGCGCGTGAGTATTATTGTGAATTTCGCCTGCGGTATGCTTAATACTGTCGTCGCCGTAGCGCACCTTAGCATTGAGCGTATTGGACACAACGGTTGCGTTTGTTTCGCCGATATCAACAGTATACTCGCCGTCCGTTACAACCGTATTACTCGGAACGGTTGCTCCGCCGAGGCTGATAATTCCTATATCGCTTGAATTGATTGTGTTACTTGAAACAACGCCATCCGAATTTACTACCGAAGCATCGCCCGCCCCGAGTGCGGAAACACCGACGAGATAATCGCCTGCGGCAGTAATATTATTATTAAATGCGGTTACGTGCTTCTTTTTGTCGCTTGAGTTTTCGTAAAAGCGAACTCCGAGAGAGAAATGTCCTTTAATATCTATCTCGTTTTCTACCGCCGCAAGGTCAGCTGCGCCTGCGGAGTTAGATACAAAATTCACTCCGTAAGCCATTTCCGCTTCAGCGTTTATTTTATTCAGAACAACTGAATTATTAAAGTCTGCGCCGCCTATAATCATATCCACGGCAGCGGCGTAATACTCCGCCTTACAGCTGACCATATTTTCCGTGATGTTGCTTCTCTTCGTGTTGGTACTGAAGGCGTAAGCGTAGGTTTTTCCTTCCACGCTTACCGCATTACCGTTTGCGTTAAAGACAGCATTTGCTGTGGCGGGATTATCCGTTGTAACGGCGTAAACTGTATCATAGCTGCCGACGGCTTCCGTCGCTTTCAAAACAACGGTATTACCGATAAAGTTCACTTCGTTACAGTTTGAAAATGCAATTCCCGCAGAGGTCGGCACTCCTACCCAGCTACCTGAGCCTGCAGGCTTTTCCTGCCAGATTGTCTGCTCGGAAGCAAGGCGGATATCAAAGGTATTATCCTTTACCGTAACGGCGGAAATCGGGCTGATTTCATCGCCGCTTACGACAAGCGCACGGCGCAATTTGCCCTTCGTTCTGTCGCCCGTAAAGGTGATGTTATTATTAGTGAGCATTACGCCGCTTGCATTTTCTATCTTCACGGCGTATTCGCCCGTCTGCGTAATAGTAAGCCCGTCAATGCTGACATTGTCAGCGGTAATCAGGAACGAGATACCGCTGAAGGTTGCATTTTCAGAGGTAATGTCAACCGTCTGATTAACCGTGATTGTTGAAACATCAAGACCGGCGAAATCGCCGCTAAAGATGAGCGCGGGCTTATCCGTAGGTTTCAGAACGCCGCTCGCGTCAAAGTAATCGTGGAAATTATCCTTGGTTACGGTTATCGCATTCGGCGCAATAATAACCTCACCGGAATCAACAAGCGACGCGCCCTTGGCATATGCCACTTTTTCGCCGAGCGTGATTTTTTCCTGCGGGAAGCTCACACCGCCTATGGCGGAGTTTACCGTCAGTTTTCCGCCGTTTACGGTAAAGCTGCAGCGGTAATCCTTATCATCGGGCTGCTCGGGGTTGGCAACATAAGGCTCAACGGTGATGCCGTAGCCGTCGGTTGAGGTAAGTGAAACTGTACCGCTTTCCATAACGAAGGCGTGCTGCGAATCGTCGCTGTTTCCGAAATGAAGCGCGGAATGGTAGTTGCTGACATTGAGCGTAGCGCCGTTTACGGTAACGGTTGCATTCTGACTGGCAACAATACCGTCATAGTTCGTTGTGGTTTTATTGACTGTAACGGTGCAATCGAGAAAATCAATATTGTGGTTAACCCATATGCTTGCGCACTGAGAATTAGTAACGGTGAGCGTTGCGCCGTCCTTAACGGTAAGGTTACCGCCGGGCGTTTCCCAATCGCCGATATAGGTTCCGTAATACGGGTTGTTGATAGCGAGGCTTCCGCCGCCCTTAATAATGACATCGCAGCCGCCCGCGGTATCAATGCCGTCGGCGTAAGTATTTGTACTTTCAAGCACATTGTCGCCTTCTAAAACGATGTTCAGCGTTGGAAGCTCGCTGTAAATCATCGCTTCGTACCACGGCTTAAATTCATAAGTATCCGAAATGCTTGCGCCGCTCAGCGTTAGAGTACTTCCCGCCGCGTCGAACGAAACCGTGCCGTCGCCTAAAACGTCGGCTGCGTTCTCTGAATTAACCTGAAAGCCGCCTACAAACAGCGCATATTCTTCCGAATCCGCATACGCGCTCATAGGGAATGCGCTGATAAGCATAACAAGCGCAATCAACAATGATAAAAACTTTTTCATTTTTCTCTCCTTATTTCACTTTGACTTTGATTGTTCTACAGAGTCCGTTCTGTGCGTAAACATAAATGGTAACGGTACCCTTTTTCTTCGCTTTGATATTGCCTTTTGAATCTACGGTTGCAATCTTTTTATTGCTGCTTTCGTAGCGGAATTTTGCAATATGGGTTGCAACCTTGCCTTTGCTTAGAAGCGTGGCTTTGATTTTCGTTTTCTTGCCTTTTTTAAGAGTAATCTTTGCTTTCTTTAACTTAATACCCGTCGGGTTGCCTTTTTTACCGCCCGGGGTTGCACAGTGAACAGATTTTGATTTACTCATTATCCTGTTGCCCGCGGCAGTCTTTTTGTAGGCTACGACGATATATTTATAATACTTACCCTTCTTTAGCTTTTTGAAGGTATATTTAACCGCTTTCGGATTTGCTACGGTTGCCGCCCTTTCAAGCTTGTTTCCGCAGGGCGCGGCATAAATTATATATCCGTCCGCTCCGCTGACTGTTTTCCACGAAACGGTAATATTGGTTTTCTTTGTTGTTGCTTTAAGCTTAAGCGGCGCATAAGCCGAGCCTGAAACGTCCTTTTTATCCGTGTTGGTTTTCTTGATAAGCTCCTCCGTTTTCTCCTCCGTAGGCATCGCCGCCTCCTCGGGAGTCAGAACGGGAGCGGGCTCTTTGTAATTGGGATTAGCAACGTTGCAACGCTTGCACACTTTTTCGTTGTCGCCGAAATCGTGACCGAGCGGAGCGGTTATTCCGTAGCCGACAATATCGGCAATTTCTGTTGTTCCAGTTTCCTCTTCATAGTATTTTCCGCAAACATCGCAAACGTAATATGCGCTTTTACCGCCGTTTAAGCAATCCGCCTGAACTTCATCAACCTTTGTAAGCTGATGGAGCGCGAGAGTTCCGTATTCAAACGAATTAACGGGGTCGGCTTCGCCGCAACGGGAGCAGCTGTAATAATACTCTGCAACGTTTTTACAGGTTGCCGCGGTTTTAAGGTACTTATCCTCCGTGCTTTGCGCCGAATAATCGTGGTCCAAAGCGTCAATGATTCCCCACGTATCTATATCCGCAATTACGGTATTTCCGTTTTCATCCTCAAAGTCTTTTCCGCAGCCGGAGCAATGATAATACGCTTCCTTTCCCGCGGTAACGCAATCCGCTGCAACCTCAGCAACAGGTGTCATTGTGTGAGTATGAAGATACAACGCGGCTTCGTCGCCGAGCATTTTCACCTCATATCCGTCGTCGGAGAAAAAGAACTCTGACGGCTCATCGTTTTCGTGATAGGTTTTGAAGCCCTCGGTGAAAGCTATCGGATTTTCCGCATCCGGAACTTTTTCCGAATCGATTCCGATAGACGCACCGTCTGTTAATTCATCTGCTATAGTAATAATCCTGTCGGTATATTGGTTTGACAGGTACATATTTGATTCGGAATACTCGGTAGTATATTCCGTATAGTTATAATTGTATATTTTTTTCTCTTTCTTGTTTCCTGCTATAACCACGTTTCCCGAAATTGTGCAGGTGCCGCCGATAGTTACGCCGACTCCGCGGGGGTTTCGGGGGAGGTAGCCGCCGGTCTGGTAAGAAGCAATATTTTCGGTAATGCTGCCACCGGTCATAACAAAGGAACCACTGGAATATACGCCCGCGCCGAACCCTGAGTTATAATCATCGGCGTGAGTGGTATTTTTAGTGATGCTTCCGCCGTTCATTATAAACGAGCTGCCTTCTCCCTGACTAACGCCGCCGCCGGAGCCGGAGCTGTTTTCGGATATAACACCGTCGTTCATTACAAATGAATTGCCGCTGCCGTAAATGGATACGCCGCCTCCGTTTGAGCCGGCGCTGTTTTTACTTATTTCGCCGCCGTTCATCGTAAAGGTTCCGCCGTTCCTTAAGCATACGCCGCCGCCGGGGTTATAAGAAGAGTTATTCGTTATCTTTCCGCCGTGCATATTGAAGGTGCCGCCTTCGGTAACAAAAACGCCGCCTCCGGTTCCGTAATTCGACGCGTTGTTTTCGGTAACTTCACCGCCGTACATATTCAGAGTACCACCCATAACGCAGAAGCCGCCTCCGGTATAAATTGTTCCCGAATCACTGTACTGACTGCTGTAACCGCCGGTTATTTTTCCCGTTTCGCCGCTGTCATACAGGTTCAGCGTTCCGCTGACATAGATAACATAACCGTTTCTTGTTCTGCTTTCCATATTACGGTCAACCGTAAAGCCGTTAAGGTCAAGGGTAACGGTTTTACCGTAGGGAACGGAAAGACCGCTGTCCCTGTTGTGAACGGGGTCAACCGCGTCCTCGCCGAGCTTTATATTACCGCCGAGCGCCATTTTTTCTTTCAGCGCAGACCAGCTGTAAACTACCCACGGGTTATCCTCTGTTCCGCTTCCCGTTGTTGGGGTTTCGCTTTCGGCAAATACGGGGGTTGCCGAAAGAAGAAGCATTATTGCCAATAAAATCGATAAAAATTTTTTCATAACTATACTCCCTCTCATTTTTGAAAAAATGTATGGTATGCGCTGATTATATATTATCACAAAAAATATCTAATGTAAAGTTAACTTCATATAAATAGACTTATATTGATTTTAAATAACATTTACACGGCAAAATAAATGTGGTATAATAACACTAATATATTTACAGGAGAAGCCTAATATGATTGAAAGAGTTAATAACGACAATCTTAACGAATACGAAGAATTTATAAAACGCCATCCGAAGGGTCTGTTTCAGCACTCTTCAAAGTGGGCAAAGGTTAAGTCAGCCTGGAAGTGGGAAGCGGTTATGCTTAAAAACGACGACGGCTCAGTAAGAGCCGCCGCAGCGGTGCTTATACGCTCAATCCCCGTTATAGGCAATTCGCTTATGTATGCCTGCAGAGGTTTTGTTGCGGACGAGGATGATTTTGAAGCGTTTGACGAGCTGTTCGACGCGCTTCTTAAAATCGGCAAGGAATACAAGGCGTACTGCCTTAAAATTGACCCCGAAATAGTAATAGAAAACGAAGCGTACAAAAAGCACCTTAAGGATAAAGGCTTTATTGAGCTGAACCCCGGCTGTATGGATTTTGAAAACGTTCAGCCGCGTTTCGTTTACTGCTTTGATTATAACGGTATGACGGAGGAGGAGCTTATGCTCACCTTCAAGCCCGATTATCGCAACAGAATAAGAAAAGCCACGAAAAAGGGCGTTGAGGTTAAAATCTGCGGCAAGGAAGCGCTTGACGATTTTGTTGCTATTATGGCTGAAACGGGAGAGCGTGACGGCTTTTCAACAAGGCCGAAATGGTATTTTGAAAAAATCCTTGACTGTATGACGGATGACGCAAGGCTATATATGGCTTACTACGAGGGTAAGGCTATTGCCGGTACGCTTGCAATTAAATGGGGGCAAAACGTAATGAAATATCAGTACGGCGCGTCCTCAAACGCACACCGAAACGTTTATCCTAACTATGCGCTTCAATGGGCAATGATGCAGTGGGGTATGGAATGCGGCTGTAAGGTTTACGACTTCGGCGGAATCAGCGGCGACTGTCAGAACCCCGATAACCCTCATTACGGCTTATGGCGCTTCAAACACGGCTTCGGCGGATATATGAAGGAATTTGTTGGCGAGTTTGACTATGTAATCAACAAGCCTGTATATAAGCTTTACAACATCGGAACAGAGGTATTAAAGAAGATAAGATGAGCAAATACGTAATTGATAAAGCAAAGCTTGATGACAACATTGAGCTTATAAAAGAAAAAGCAGGAGTTCCTCTTATAGGCGTTGTTAAAGGCAACGGCTACGGCTTCGGAATCAGGGAGTTCACTCTCGCGTTAAAAGAGCACGGAATTAAAACTTTCGCCGTTACAGAGGTTACTGACATTCCGGTTTTAAAGGAAATTCTTGACGACGGGGACATACTTGTTATGCGCTCAACCTGCGTTGAAAGCGAAGCAAGGATAATTGCCGAAAACGGCTGTATTGCAACTATAGGCTCGCTTGAAGCGGCAGAAGTAATGAGCAGGGTTTCAAAAGAGCTTGGCGTAACAACAAAATGCCACCTAAAAATTGATACCGGAATGGCGCGCTACGGCTTTATGCCGAGCGAGGTTGAAAGCGCAATTAAATGCTATGCGCTTGAAAACCTAAGCTTCACCGGCGCATACACGCATTTTTCCTCGGCATTCCGCAACAGCGAGCTTACAAAGGCGCAGCTTGTTATGTTCAAGGATACAATGGAGCAGATTAAAAAAGCAGTCGGCGAAATCGGAACAATGCATTGCGCCAACTCCCCCGCTCTGCTTAACGTTGAAGACGTTTGCCTTGACAGCGTAAGAATCGGTTCCGCATTTACGGGAAGAGTTATTACAAGAAGCAAGCTTCCGCTTAACCGTTTAGGTTCGCTTGAAGCCGAGGTTGTTGATGTTAAAACCGTCCCCGCAGGATATAAAATCGGATACAACGGAACATACACAACAAAGCGCGAAACAAAAATCGCCATAGTTCCCATAGGGCACTACGACGGTTTCGGGCTTACAAAGGAAAAAGAGCAATACGATTTAAGATACGTTTTAAGTATAATTAAAAAGTTCCTTAACAAAAAGCAGATGTACGTTCGTATTAACGGCGAGTTACACTACGTAATCGGCGGAATAGGGCTTTCGCACACCGCGGTTGATATTACGGGAACGGACATAAAACCCGGCGACCTTGCGAGCGTTGATATTTCCCCGCTTATGGTTAACCCGAGAATTGAAAGAGTTTATAAATAAAAAAGAAAAGCGACTCTGAGTCGCTTTTCTTTTTTATTATATTAATACATTCCGCCGCCCTGTGCAGCCGCCATAGCAGCCGCCTGTGCTGCGTCAGCAGCAGGGTCTTTAATATCGGTTACAAGGCTTTCGGTTGTAAGAACCATAGCTGCAACCGAAGCAGCGTTTTGAAGTGCCGAACGGGTTACCTTTGCGGGGTCAACGATACCTGCATCAAGCATATCGGTATACTCGTTAGTAGCAAAATTAAAGCCGTAACCGTTATCGCTGTTCTTAATTCTATCAACTATAACCGAGCCTTCAAGGCCTGCGTTAGCTGCAATCTGGCGTACCGGCTCTTCAAGCGCTTTAAGAACAATCTGAACGCCTGTTTTGTAATCTGCGTCATCGGTATCAAGAAGCTTTTCAACAGTAGGAATTGCGTTAATAAGAGCAACGCCGCCGCCTGCAACAATACCTTCTTCAACGGCAGCCTTTGTTGCCGCAAGAGCATCTTCAATACGGAGCTTCTTTTCCTTCATTTCGGTTTCGGTTGCAGCGCCAACCTTTACAACAGCTACGCCGCCCGCCATTTTAGCAAGGCGTTCCTGAAGCTTTTCACGGTCAAAATCAGAGGTTGAATTTTCAATAGCCGTTCTGATTTGTGCAACACGGGCTTTAATATCCTCGCCGTTGCCTGCGCCGTCAACAATAATAGTATTTTCCTTTGTTACCTTAACCTGGCGGGCTGTACCGAGCATATCCATGGTTGTATCCGCAAGCTCAAGGCCGAGGTCTGACGTTACAACGGTACCGCCTGTAAGGATAGCTATATCCTGAAGCATATCCTTTCTTCTGTCGCCGAAGCCGGGAGCCTTAACGCAAACGCAGGTAAAGGTTCCGCGAAGCTTATTAAGAAGAATTGTCTGAAGCGCTTCGCCCTCAACATCTTCAGCGATAATAACAAGCTTTTTGCCTGCCTTAAGAACGCTTTCAAGAAGAGGAAGAATATCCTGAACGGTGCTAATTTTTTTATCGGTTATAAGAAGCATTGCGTCGTCGATAACAGCTTCCATTTTATCGGTATCAGTTACCATATAAGGTGAAATATAACCGCGGTCAAACTGCATACCTTCAACAACTTCACATACGGTATCCGCCGTTTTACTTTCTTCAATGGTGATAACACCGTCGGCGCTTACTTTATCCATAGCCTCTGCAATAAGGGAGCCGATGTATTCATCGCCCGCCGAAACGGTTGCAACACGCTGAATATCGGCGTTATCCTTAACGGCAACGCTATAAGCTTTTACCGCGTCAACAGCGGCGTTAACAGCGCCTTCGATTCCCTTTTTAACGGACATCGGATTTGCGCCTGCGGCAACATTCTTCATACCCTCGCGAACGAGAGCCTGTGCAAGAAGAGTTGCGGTTGTTGTTCCGTCGCCTGCGTCATCGTTTGTTTTTGAAGAAACCTCTTTAACAAGCTGAGCGCCCATATTTTCAAAAGAGTTTTCAAGCTCAATTTCCTTTGCGATTGTTACGCCGTCATTCGTGATAAGCGGAGAACCGTATTTTTTATCAAGAACAACGTTTCTGCCCTTGGGGCCGAGTGTAATTTTAACTGTATTTGCAAGCTTATCAATGCCTGATTGAAGAGCTTTTCTGGCTTCTTCGCCGTAAATAATATCCTTTGCCATAGTATGCGCCTCCTATTATTCTACAACTGCAAGAATATCCTTAACTTCGGAAATGGTATACTCAACGCCGTCAAGCTTAACCTGTGTTCCCGAATACTTGCTGATGATTACCCTATCTCCTACCTTAACCGTCATAGGATTTTTTTCCGTTCCGGGGCCTACCGCGATTACTTCTGAAACCTCAGGCTTTTCCTGAGCGGAAGCCGCAAGGATGATGCCCGAAGCGGTTGTTTCCTCAGCTTCAACTGATTTAAGCAGAACTCTGTCTGCAAGCGGTTTAATTGTCATTTATATCACCTCTTAAATAATTTACTGTATTGAATTAGCACTCTCGTTGTTCGAGTGCTAATATATATTTTAGCAAGTTTTTTCCAATTGTCAATAGTATTAACAAATTTTTTATAAAATATAGCTTTACATAAGTATTGTATTCTATTTGAAATACATATAATACTGGCATTTAATCATACCGTTATAAAGCTTTCTTCTTTTATCCGCCCTGCGCCCGAAGCATTTTTCAAACTCCTCGTCGGGTGAAATGACGCCGTAAGACCAACCGCGCTTTTGAACGAATTTATTACCCATTATACGGTAAATAGCTTCGGCTTCCTTTATATCAAGCATTCTTTCGCCATAGGGCGGATTGGTTACAAGCGTTCCCTTTTCGGTTGTGGGATTAAAAGATTTTATATCGGCAATGCTTGCCCGGATTTTATTTGAAACACCGGCGCGCTTTGCGTTAACCGTTACAAGCTCCGCGCTGTGAGGGTCAATATCGCTTCCGAAGGCTATAAAATCGGTATCTTTTTTTACAAGCTCGCGGCTTCTTTCGCGCTCGCTCATCCATATGCTTTCCGGAATAAGGCCCCAGCGGTCAACGTCAAAATTCCTATTATGCCCCGGCGCGATATTCTGCGCAAGCATAGCGCCTTCAATAAGAATTGTTCCGCTTCCGCAACAGGGGTCATAAAGCGTATGGTAATGCCTCAGCTGTGAAAGGCGGCACATTGCGGCGGCAAGCGTTTCTCTTATAGGCGCGTCATTCCCTACGGGACGGTATCCCCTTTTATGAAGCCCTGCGCCTGAGGTATCAAGCATAACCGTAACTTCGTTTTTCATAATTGAAAACTGAATCTGATGAACCGGGCCCGTTTCCTCAAACCAGGAAATTCCGTAATCCTCTTTAAGGCTTTCAACAACCGCTTTTTTAATTATCTTCTGACAGTCGGGAATTGAATGAAGCGTTGAATTAAGCGAAAAGCCTTTAACGGGAAAGGTATCCCTGCTTCCGATAAATTCGCTCCACGGGAGTGATTTAACAGCCTGAAACAGCTCTTCAAAACTTTCGGCATAAAATCTGTCAAGAACAATCTGAATTCTTTCCGCATATCTTGACCAGATATTTGAGCGCGCAAGAATAGTTTCATCGCCTTCAAAAAAGACGCGAGCATTTTCGGCATTCACGTTTTCTGCGCCGAGCATTTTTAACTCCTCGGCAACAAGGCCCTCAACCCCCAAAAGGCAGGGCGCAACCATTAACATATTCATATTAACCTCATTAAAAACGGGCGGCCCTTTTCGGTCGCCCGT
The DNA here is from genome assembly GCA_900316345.1 of uncultured Eubacteriales bacterium. Lineage (GTDB taxonomy): Bacteria > Bacillota > Clostridia > Oscillospirales > Acutalibacteraceae > Eubacterium_R. The sequence goes on from ONCR01000011.1 coordinate 43,896, forward strand.
AAGAATTATTTACTTGATGAAATATCGTAGAAAACGATTTCGCCCTCCTTGGCGTAGCCCTTTTCCCTCGCCTTCTGTTCAATATATTCGTCCTTATTGTCAGAGCTGAGGATTGCTTTAACTTTATCGTTTTCATTAACCTGCTGTTCGTACTGAGCGTTTACGTCGGCAGCCTGTGCCTTAAGGCGGCTGATGTCAGAATAATTGCTGAGTAAAGTAAATGCACAGTAAACTGCAAGCAGAGCAACAAGAGCCATAACCGCAAGACGGATGACTGCTTTTTTATTCAGCTTTAATGATTTACTCTTCAATATATATGCACCTCTTTCAGTAACTATACAACATATATATTATAATATATTTACTTACTCAATTGCAATAGTTTTTTTAAACTTTTTTTACTATTTTTTAATTTCCCTGAAAGAAATTTTAACAGTTTTACCCACGGATGTATCAAAAAGGTTAAAAACGGGAACAAAACGCGGTGAAGGCTTAAAAAATACATCACCGCCGCAAAGGCGCATAAAGCAAAGGAATACCACCTTATTTCCCCGCCGCTGAAAGCAATAAGAAAACAGATATAACTAAGCGCAAAGGCACACATCAATATAAAATCGGTTATAACCTCAACGGCTTTTAACGGAAATGCTTTTTCAAACGCCGTGCAAAGGTCAAAGGCTATGGCGAAACACGCGCCGAGAATAAGATATGCAGCAACCTCAATTACTGCGAAAACGCCCTTTTAAACAAGCCCTTTGCAACACTTCTGTCGCTATAGGCAACTGCGCCGATATTTCCCTTTATCTTAACTATTCCCGTTTCAAGGTCGAGCACGTCAATATGGAGCTCGCTTCCTTTAATAAGAAGGTCGCCCCAATCCGTGCTTGCGTTTATAACCTCCTCATTAAACGCGTCAACCGCCTTAATACCCTCAAGCTCAAGGCGCTCGCGGTTTTCCATAATCAATATATGCTTCGCTTTACTGAATTCATCAGGCATAAAAAGACCCCCGTGCAATAATATGCACGGGGATTTGAACTTATTCTCAAAACAAAGTAGTAATCTATTTTTCTTTAAGCGATGAAACAATGTTTTCAATTTCGCTTTTTAAAGACTGAAGAACCTCTATATTCTTTTCAAGCTCACGGTTAGCCTCGTTAAGCTGCGATTCAAGATTAGAGTTGATTATCTCAAGCCTCTGGCATTCAAATTCCGATTCATTAAGAGCCGCCAGAAGCCTTGCATTTTCGTTTTTCAGTTGTTCAATTTCTTTTTGTTTTGGAGTTATAGCCATAATCAGTTATCAATATCCGTATCAATTTCAAAGAACCATGCTCCGGGGTAGGACTTAGTGATTGAAACTTTTTCTTCAAGCTCTTCAAACGCGCTTGTTGACTCCTCTGTAGAAAGAGCCTGCGCAGCCTTAAACTTCCATGCGGGAAGGTCGCCTTCGGATACGAAGTAAATGATGTGGTAGCCGAATTCGGTTTCAACAATTTCTACGTCGCCGGTCTTTCTTGAGCTGTCAAAGCACCAATCGTTAAACGAAGTAACCATCTGGTTCGGAACAACGTTTTCATAAATTCCGCCCGTTGAAGCGTTGCCGTCGGTTGAATATTTTTTAGCAAGCGCCGCAAAAGCGTCCTCGGTTTTTTCGCCCTTATTATATTCGGCAAGAACCTCGTCAGCCTTTTTCTTAGCTGCCTTCTTCTGCTTCTTGGTAGCTTCGGAAAGATTTACGTTGGTGGTTTTGCCTTCTTCGTCGGTATTCTGAGGCTGAATAAGAATATGGCGAACGTTTACCGTTTTAACCTCAGAAAGGTTAACAGGCTTAATAACGTATACAACTGAGGTTGAGAAGTTCTTTTTATCGCCGGCTTTTCTCTTCTTTGAATAGAGCCAGTCAAGGCCGGGATATGAAGCTTCTGTTTCAGCGTTATCGTCATCGGATTCAGTTGTTTCCTCTTTTGCAATAGCGGCGTTTAACGGGTTAATGAATACGGAACGGTTGATGTCCTTATAGGTTGTTTCAGCCTCGTCCTTATACATTTCCTTATCTTCGTCTTTTGCGTATTTAACGGCAAGCTCTGCAAAGTTTGAGCCGTCGTCATTAAGCTCCTTAACGAACGCCTTGGCCTTGTCCTCGCTGTCCGCTTCAAAATACTTAACGTCAACGCTTACAAGCTCGTCTCTGTGTTCTTCAAGATACTTATTATAATCCTTGTCGGTGTATTCCTTCTTTGCAAGCTCATCCTTATAGTCTGTCTGATAATTATCGGCAATATAAGAAATTTCAGCTTCGTTTCTGAAAGTTGCTTCGGTAACGCCGTTACCCATAACCGCTGTAAGATAAGCGTCAAGAGTAAATCCGTTTTTATCTGCGCTTTCCTGATAAGAATCAAGTGTTTCTTTAAGCTCTTTTTCCTGATCCTCGGTAATTTCGGGAACCTTGCCGTCATTAGCCTTAACGGCGGCATAGTAATAGGAGTAAACGTCCTTTATGTTATGAAGAACAGCATCCTCAGCCTTCTGAGACCATGTTATAGTGTTGCCGTCCTCATCCTCGGTATTCTGCTTTGCGAACGCTTTGTCAAAATCAACGTTTTCGTTGTTTTCAACGCCGTACTGAGAATAATACTGCTGAGACTGCTTAAGGTTGTTGTAATAAACTGCAAAATAGTAGTTATATGTACTTACCTTGATTGCATGAGTTTCGCCGTCAGCGTCGGTTAAAACCATACCGGTTAAAGCATTCTGGGGAACGCCGAGAGAGCTGAGCACGCCGTGCTTTGCAAGGCCGGTTGCAACATATCCGAAAACGAGAGCGCAAACGCAAACGATAGCTACGCAGGCGGTAATGCCCTTCTTTGCCTTTTTGCCGAGCGGAACCTTTACCTTTTTATCGGTAATAACAATACCGTCAAGCTGTTCAATAAGCTCATCGCGCTGTTTACGAAGCTTTTTCTTTTCCTTTTCATCCTTCTCTTCAAGGATTTTTCCCTTAAGCTCTTTAATTTCCTTATGAAGCTCGTCCTTTTTTGCCTGAGCCTTTTCGATTTTTGCATCGAGCTTAGAGGTCTGCTTTTCTGTTTCTTTTTCTTTAGCCATAATTATCATTCCTTTTCAGGTTATTTAAAAATTCTGTAATATTCTACAACAAATCTGTCATTAATACAAGAGTTAATTTGTTGTACCCTCCTGCGCGCTTTCGGAAGGCTGTTCTGAAACGATTGAATCATCGGTAATCGTTCCCGGAGTTGCCTGGTTTTCAGCTGCAGACGGCTTTGCGACAGTAGTTTTTGCCATAATTCGCGGATACTCGGTAACCTTTGCAGCGTTAACAAAATCGTCTTCCATTTCAATCTGTACGGCCATTTTACATTCCGAGAAGTATGCGGGGCCGTCGCTGATGAAGAACATAATGTGGTATCCGAACTGGGATTTAACAATCTCAACGTCGCCGTAATTTCTGCTTTTATCTGTTGCCCAGCCTTCAAATTCCTTTACCATCTGGCCGAGCGGAGTATTTGTATAAAGACCGCCGAAGGAGGAGCTTTGGCTTGAAATTGAACCGGTATCTTCGGAATACTTTTCGGCAAGAAGAGCGAAGTTGTATTCGGTTCTTTCACCGCTGTTGTATTCGCCGAGAATCTTGTTTGCCTTTTCCTCGGCTGCCTTCCACTGTTCCTTGGTAGGCTTAACGGTTTCGGTATTATCGTCATCGTCTGCCTTATCGGTTTCGGGCGTGATAAGAATATGCCTTACGCTGTAAACTTCGTCGTCATTAACGCTTACTTTACTTGTTTTAAGAACGATGAATACCGCGCTGTAATTATCATCGGCAACCGTTCTGCAAGCGCCCTTCTTGTTGTTTTCGTCAAAAAGGAAATCAATCATCGCCTGCGGAAGCTGATAGGGATTGCTCTTTGTTACTGTCATATTTGCGCGTCTTGCGAGCTCTGCCGCAACTGATTCCTCATCGCCTCGACCGTTTTTTACATAGGCGTCAATAAGCTCCTTATCAACAATCGGGATAAGCTTTTTAAGCTCTTCCTCGGTTTTTATATTCTCTGCATATTTCTTTGCCTGCTTAATAACGTCGGTCTTTGTTTTTTCGTCATCCTGCATTATGATGTAGCACATATCAACCTGGAGGTAATCCTCTTTATGCTGCTCGTAATAATCGTTGACCTGTTCGTCATCGGGAAGCATTTCTATGCTCGCCTTGCGAAGGTAGGTCTGAGCCATATATGACATTCTTTCCATTTTTTCAACAGTATCAATACCGCAGTATTCGCCGAAATTCATACTGATATACTTATCAACGGAAAGCTCGTTATCCTTTGCGTTATTCTTGATGGTGTCAAGGTCTTCCTTAATTAATTTTTCCTGTTCCGCGGTAACCTTGATTCCGTCCTTTTGCGCCGCTTCGTAATAAGCAACAAGCCTTTGAAGCTGGTCGATGGTGTCAAGCTTAAAGCGCTCTTCCCAAGTTATCTCGTTTCCGTCGGCATCGGTTGTTTTTTGGCTTGAATAAGATTTGGTTGAATCAAGCTCAATTGAACCGTAGCTTGCCTGCTGAAGATAGTAGTTAACCGTTGAATTATAATAGTAGTTGTACATACCGATTGTTATATCGGTATCGCTGATTTTAGCGCATACGTTACCGGGATTCGGGATTTCGGCAGTATTGGGCGTATTGTAATAACGAACGCCGAAAAACGCAAGAACGCCGGCAAAGATAAGAAGGAATACAGCCATACAGAAGAACTTAACGGCGTTCTTACTGTCCTCGCGCGGCTCGGACGGAGCTGCAGTCTGTGCCGCATTGGTTTTTGATGCCGAGGGGCGTTCCCTTGTTTCGTATTCACTCTTTTTCGGTATTAAAATTTCAAACTCATCGTTTTCAACAACTGTATCGTCAAGAGTGTGTGCCACACCGTCAAACTTCCATTCGGAATCGTTGCTTTCGGTATCGTTAAGAGCTATGTTCTTATCGTTATCGTCAGGCACAAGGTTTTCATTAATCTTGTCGCTCATAATTTGCGCACTCCTTAATAAAAATATTATATAACAGTTTAATATTATACTATAAAAGTTTTAAGATTTCAACATAAAATTATCCACTTGCAAAAATACTTCTTTTATAGTATAGTAATGTTGGTAATTATCTACAATTTACGGAAGGAATTAAAATGGAAAGCAGTGTTAAAAATCAGCCGGATTTAAAGGCGAGATTTAAAAAGAACCCTGCGTGGTTTTGCCTTTTATTCACGCTGTTCGGCTTTTTCCTTTTACCTGAATACATAAGCCCGTTTATCCTTTTTGCTTCTTACATTGTTTTTAAAAGGCAATGGACCAGGGAAGGGCGCCTTGCAAAGGTAGGAAGAATAGGTAAAATAGAAATGGCGTTTATGTGCTTAATGCTGATAAGCGCTCTTTGGTCCCCCACTAAGCTTGACACACTCGGAAGCGCGGGGCTGTGGTGGGCGGTAATTCTTATTCAGGTTATGATTTATAATCTTGCCCGAACAAAGGAACGCATCAACAAAGTATTAACCGCAATAGTCGCCTCAGCTGCAATTAACGGAATAGTCGGGGCAATCCAGTTTGCTACCTACGTTTTAAACTGCAACGGCTATATTCCGTCTTGGCTTGTTGTTCCGACGCCGTTTTACAGAAATCTTGACGTAGCGGTTTACGGAGCAATGCCGTTTAAAATTTCAACCTATATGTGGTCAACAAGGGCAAGCGGATTTTTCTCAAACCCGAATCTTCTTGCAAGCTTTATGCTTGTTGCGTTCCCGCTTGCGGTTTATCTTCTTTTAAACGCGCAAACAAAAAAGAGAAAGCGCTTAAGCGCCCTGTCGATTGTATTTATCAGCTTCGGTATGGCGTCAACCCAGACAAGAGCAGGATGTTACGTTCTTATCGCCGCATGGGTAATCCTTTTCCTCGTATTTATGAAAAAGCATTTATTAAAGCTTCTTGCGCTTTTTGTTCCCGTTTGCGGAAGTTCGGTATTTGCACTTCTTGTCAGGTACGGACAGATTAATATTTACCCGAACGTTCAGTATATTCCCGTATCTCCCGAGGAGGCTATCATTTCAACCGCAAAGCATTTTGAAATCTGGGGCAGCCTTGTTGATTATTTAACCCACCACGTAACGGCGTTTATATTCGGAACAGGCTTCGGCTGCGAACAGACGGGCAATATTCTTTTTAACGAATACGCGCTGAAAAAGCCCCATGCTCACAATTTTGTTATTGAAATATGGACGGAGCTGGGCATTATAGGAATAATCTTCCTTGCGGTAATAATCATATACGCTATAGGAAAGCTTCTTGAAATAAACTCAAGTGAATTTCGCGCGCTTTCGCTTGAAATTTCCGTTTTGGTTTCATTCGGTTCGCTTCTGATTTTCGGGCTTTCGGATTACATATTCAATTCCCCGAAGCAGATAATACTTTTTATAATGCTTATAGGTATAATTCAGGCAGTTTCGTACACCTATGATAAACGCGAAATTCAGCGGACGTCGGATATAAGCAGGCTTGCAAAGGATGAAATACACAATATAATAAACCAATAGAAAAAGCAGGAATTCTTCCTGCTTTTTTATAACGCTTTATACATTTTAGCCGCGTCCTCCTTGAGGGCGTGTTCGTTAATTTCAAGAACCTCAAAGCTTTTTGAGCTTTGGCCGAGGTTTACGGTAATTATATCGCCGACCTTTACGTTGTACGAAGCTCTTGCTACGGTTGAATTAACCTCAACTCTTCCCGCGTCGCACGCCTCGTTTGCAACGGTTCTTCGTTTAATTATGCGGCTGACTTTTAAATACTTATCAAGTCTCATATTTCACATCCTTAAAGAAATAAGGGCTGCCCTTCAGGACAGCCCCATTAAAGGCGTTAGCTTATTTATTAACAGCGTCCTTAAGAGCCTTGCCTGCCTTGAAAGCAGGAGCCTTAGCAGCAGCAATAGTAATCTTTTCGCCTGTGCGGGGGTTCTGACCTTTACGAGCTGCGCGAGCTCTTACCTCGAATGTACCGAAGCCAACAAGAGAAACCTTGTCGCCGTCAGCAAGTGCGTCAGTGATTGAAGCAACAACAGCAGCTACAGCAGCCTCTGCGTCCTTCTTTGAAAGTTCTGCCTTTGCAGCAACAGCTGCTACGAGATCAGTTTTGTTCATAATTTTTCCTCCATTTTTAGCGATTATTCGCTTTTTATTTTCTTGGCCTCATCCCAAAGCCTGTCCAGTTCGTCAATAGAAGAATTCTTCATATCAATTCCCCTTTCGGCGGCAAGCCTTTCAACCTCCTTAAACCTGCTTAAAAACTTATCTGTTGAAGAAGTTAAAGCCTCTTCGCTGTCAAGTTTAAGAAAGCGTGAAATGTTAACGCACGAAAAAAGAACGTCGCCGAATTCATCTTCAATTTCAGAGCTATCGCCGTGGGACACAGCCATTTTTAACTCATCAATTTCCTCATAAAGCTTATCAAAGGCGCCGTCGGCATTATCCCAATCAAAGCCGACCTTAGCCGCTTTATGTTGAATTTTTTGCGCTCTCATAAGCGCGGGCAACTCACGCGGTACGGAAAGCATCGCTTCGCTTTGAGAGCTCTGCTTCTTTGATTTTGCCTTTGCTTCATCCCAGGATTCAAGTGCTTCCTTTTCGTTTTCAGCCCTAACGTCGCCGAAAACGTGAGGATGGCGGATAACAAGCTTTTTAACAAGCTCGTCAACAACGTCGTTAAAATCAAAGCTTCCCTTTTCCCTTTCCATTTCACAATGGAGCGCAATCTGAAGCAGTACGTCGCCGAGTTCCTCGCGGAGCATTGCGGCGTTTTCTTTATTTATTGCTTCGATAACCTCATAGGTTTCCTCAATGAAATTCTTTTTGATGGAAAAGTGAGTCTGCTCTCTGTCCCAAGGGCAGCCGCCGGGGGCTCTTAAAAGAGTTATGATTGAAACCAAATCGTTAAAATCATATCTGTCCTTAAATTCAAAATCAAGAGCCATAACCTTTTCGCTTTCAAATATATAATTTCATAAAGCTGTAAATTTATTCCCGCTTCATTGAAATAATACTATATTTTCCCTTGAAAAGTCAAGCATTTATGCCATTTTTTTGATATTTTAACCCACAAAATATTTGTTTAAAATTTGTCAATTTTACAAAAAAGCACAAGATACAGTATATTGCGCTAAAAAGTGCGCCTTCAATCAATAAGTTGAAAAGTGTATTATTTATCTCAGCAATATAAAAGCACAGTTTTTTACAAACAAAATAGCTAAAAAATGAAACAAAAATCGGCTTTATTACTGTATTTTTTATGCCTAAACGAACGCCCGAAAGCTTTGAAGCAAGGCGCGCATTCATCATAAATAAAACCGAATAGCCTATCGCTCCGGATAGGACAGCACCGATAAGCACAAGGGGCGAATGCCTTATCAGGATAACGTTAAGAGCAACGCGGATAATACCCGAAACAACATATGATTTAACAGATTTTTCGGGCTTGCCGAGAGCCTGAACGCAAAACACTGCAGTTGAGGCGAGCGAATAAACCGGAACCGTAACACCAAACCAAAAAATCAGCGGGGCGCAGTAACGCTGAATATCGTATGACGACGGGTAAAACAGCTTAAGAAGATTGCTGCTTTCAAGAGCTATAAGCGTTCCGCCGAAGCACGACAAAACGGAGGTAAAAACGTAAATATCGTTAACAAGCGTTTTCAGCCTTTCGGCATTTTTTCTTTCAAACTCTCTGCAAATTGCCGGAACCGCACAAATGCCGAGAGCCATAGTTATACCCGGTACAAGATTTTTAAAATCGAGCGCGGTTGAGAAAAGCCCGAAGGCATAGGTTACCGTATCTCCGCCCGAGACTTCGCCGCCGTAAAGCAGGGCAAGATAGTTTTTCGGGATTTTTCCGAGGGAATACTGAACGGAAGCGGTATCCAAAAACTGAAAAACGCTTTGAACCGAACAGCTTATCATAATCGGAAATGAGAACGAAAGAAGCTCCCTTCTCCCCTGCCTTCCGCTTGCATAAGGAAGAGATTTATCTTTATTAATCAGATAGTAAACTGCACAGTATATCCAGCTAATGGCAGAGCCGAGCGTAACGCCGAGCATAGCCGCAGCCGAAGTAAAGGGATAAATAAACGAAAGCGCCTGAGCTTCGCTTTTGAGCGAAACGCCGAACACTTCCCCGTTTTGAGCATATAACGAGAGCATATAGCCCATTGAAAGCTTTGCAAAAAGAAGGCCGAAAATCATTTTAAAAAGCGCTTCAACAGTTTGTGAAACCGAGGTTGGCTGCATATTCATAAAGCCCTCAAAATAACCTCTGTAGCGCGCTGCAAGGCAGGAAAAAAGAAGGCTCGGCGCAAGGACGAATATTGAATATACGCTTTTCGGCGACGAGGCAACAAGAATCGAATAAGGCTTTGCGGCAACAATAATTAACGCCGTACCGATTAAGCCGGCTGAAAGGAAAACCGCGTCGCTTCCTTTTTTCAACGAAACAAGCATTTTTTTATTTTCCTTCGCGTTATACTTGCTTACAAGCCGTGAAAGCGCAATGGGAAACGCGCCCATTAAAAGGGCGTGGACGGGAAGATAGACGTTATACGCAGCGGCGAAATATCCCCTGCCGACAGCTCCGATAAAAGCCGTCAACGGTATTTTATAAACCGCGCCGATAAATTTAACTATAACCGAGGTCAAAAGCAGCATAAAGGCTGAGGCGAAATATCTGTTTTCACTTTTCAAAACAATCACCCAAAAGAAAAAAGCAATGCAAAGGCACTGCTTTAAATCTTTGTTATTTCAAATTATTCCGTCGGCTCAACAACCTCAGTTTCAACCTCGGCTTCAGGCTCCTTTTCCTCTTTTGCCGAAGCCTCGCTGAACAATCTTCTCAGCTCTTCAATTTCCTTATCAATCATTTCGGCTCTGGTTTTCTGAAGGTCAATCTGGGCAAAAGCGGATTTATACTCGTCCTCGTTAACCTCTTCTCCCTGACGCTTTGCATATTCAAGCCTGCCGAATTTTTCATAGGCCTTTGAAAGCTTTGTTTTGCTGTCAAGCAATTCTATTTTTTTACGCGATATTTCAAGCCTTTCGGCGCTTTTTCTTGTTGCTTTTTCGGCATAGCTTTTTGTTTTTGCCAAAACCTCTTCAAAGCTTCCGTTTTTAGCGCTTGAAATTACATCGTCAACGCCCGAAATAACATCGTTAAAATTCTTCATATTAAACACCTCTCGGACATCATTATAATATAGATTATTTAATTTTGCAATAGTTTAAAGCAATGACTTTATACATTTTATTCGCCGTAAAATGCATATATACCGTCTTTGCGCAAAATCATTTCATCAAAATTATTTAAATACTCATAGGGGTATTTATAATTATATATCCTCTCTATATGGCCGCTTTCGGGATTTTTAAGCTTAGTTACCGCGCCTGCCCCTGCCGCAAGGACGGTGTGGGTTTCATCCATCATAAAAACGTTATAAAGGCATTCGTAACCTTTTTTGCACCATCCCGTGTTCTCAAGGTTACCGAGTGATTTGCTCTGGCGGTACATATAATAAGGATTATAGCCGCTACCCGACAGCGCTTCGTAAGAGTAATCTATCATACGGTTTGCAAAAAGCTTTTTTGATAAATCGTAATATCTGTTTTCGGTTACAAGAAACGCCGCGCTTTTAAGGGCAAGATTGTGGATAGTTACGGATTCAGCCCCAAGAGCGATTGCGCTGTTTACGCTGTTTTTAAAGGATTCAACCGTATCGCCGGAAAGCCCTGCAATTAAATCCATATTAATATTCTTAAACCCGAGGCTTCTTGCCTTTTCAAATGCCTTAACCGTCTGTTCTACGGTATGGCGTCTTCCGATTATCTTAAGCACCTCATCGTTAAAGGTCTGTGGGTTAATGCTAATTCTCCCTACATTATGAGCAAGAAGCGCATTAAGCTTTTCCTCGGTTACGGTATCGGGCCTGCCTGCCTCAACGGTATATTCTCGAAGACCTGATAAATCAAAACTGCTTTCAACCGCCGTAAGCAAGCTGTCAAGCTGTTTTGCTGAAAGCGTTGTAGGCGTACCTCCGCCAAAATAAACTGTTTCAAGCCTTAAGCCGAGGCTTTTTGCCGCCTCTCCCGTTGCGGCAAGCTCCCTGATAAGAAGCTCAACGTAAGGCTCTATCAAATCGGCGGCGTTTTCAATACTGTGGGAAACAAAGGAACAATAGGAGCACCTTGAGGGGCAAAACGGAATTGAAACGTAAAGAGAGAAGGAGTTATCCCTCGACAGCTTTATTATTTCATTTTCGCTTCTCATTACGCTTCTTGCAAGTTCAATTTTATCGTCCCTTACAAGGCATTGTTTAAAAAAACGCGCCGCGCCGTCCTCGCCGAGCTCCTCCGTTTTTGCGTGCATAAGTCGCGCAGGGCGAACGCCGTACAGAATTCCCCAGGGCGGAACAAAGCCCGTTGCTTCCGATAACAGCTTAAAAAGCAAAAGGGACACAGCGTTAGCCATATCCTCGTTTTGCTTTGGCTTATATTCCGCCGAAAGCTCTTTGTCAAACAGCTTAACGCCCGCATAAAACGTTTTGCCCTTTAATTCGGTTATAACCCTTATATCACCGCTTTCATTTTCATTTATCTTTTCAAGCGGAAAAAACATAGTAACGATTTTTCTTGTGTGATATTCAAAGGGGTGGTTAATATTTTTTAATTCCATATTCCGTAATTCATATACATATTGTTTTTGCGTTCATAATCGAGGGTTGAAAAACCATCGTGCCCCGGATATACGTTATAATCCCCTTCAAGCGATGAAAGCTTTTTAAGAGAGGCAATTATTTTCTCAACGCTGCCACCCGGAAAATCCGTTCTTCCGCAGGAGCCGCGAAACAGGGTGTCGCCCGTAAAAAGCGAATCCCCGGCAAGATAGCAAAGGCCGCCTTTTGTATGGCCCGGGGTTGCGATTACTTTAACCGTAATATCACCCAGCTTAAGCTCGTCGCCGTCGGCGGCTATAATATCCGCTTCGCAGTTATAATGCCTGTTTCTTGTTATAGCGGCAAGGCAGTAAACCTCGTTGCCGAGCATAATTTCATCCTCTTTTGAGATAACAACCTTGGGATTATATCTTTTTTTAACCTCGCTTACGCCTTCGATATGGTCATAGTGGCCGTGAGTTAAAAGGACGTATTTTAAATCGGTATCACCGATTAAGGCTTCCATATCCTCATTCCACACAGAACAGTCAACAAGTGCAGAACAATTTGTATTTTCATCAATTATAAGATAGCAGTTGTTTGAAATTGGCGGAAACACCGCGCTTTTGATTTTCATTTTACAGCTCCTTACTGTCAAGAATTATAGTTACGGGGCCGTCGTTAACAAGCTCAATTTGCATATCCGCGCCGAATTCTCCCGTTTCAACGCTTTTAACGCCCGCTTCGCGAAGTAATTCAACAAAGTATTCATAAAGAGGAACCGCCTCGGACGGAGGCGCAGCGGCCGTAAAGGAGGGACGCCTTCCGTGAGAGCAGTCGGCGGCAAGCGTGAACTGTGAAATTACAAGCATTTCGCCGTTAACATCAAGGCAGGAGCGGTTCATTTTCCCGTTATCATCCTCAAATATTCTTAAAACCGGAATCTTCTTTGCAAGCTTTTCGGCGTCCTCACGGGTATCGCCCTCAACAACGCCGAGAAGAATCATAAAACCGTTTTCGCACTTTCCCTTAAGCTCGCCTTCAATAACGCATTTTGCATAGCTTACGCGCTGAATTACAGCCTTCATTATGAATCAGACCTTTCAATAAGATAAACGCCGTTAATTTTATTGAGCATTTTAATTATTCCTTCAAGATGCTCTTTGCCGTTAACGGCTATTGTAATTGTTATACGGCAGTTGCCGTCGTTAATCGTCCTTGCGTTAAGCGCGTTCATTTTAACGTGAGCGTTAAGCAGGGCGGCGGAAATATCAATAACAAGGCCGTCGCGGTTAATACCGTAGATGTTTAGCGTTGAACGCGCTTCAATTTTGATATTGGCGTCCCAGCTCGCGCGCACCCAGCGCTCCGGCTCGGGGCAGGAATTAAGGTCGCGCGGAACGTTTTTACAGTCGCGGCGGTGAATAGTCATTCCGTGACCGCGGGTAATAAATCCGATTATCGGCTCGCCGGGGAGCGGATTACAGCACCTTGCCATATTGATTAAGCAGTTTTCAATTCCCTCAACGATAACCCCGCCCGAGGAGCGGCGGCTTTCAAGCTTTGCGCCCTCGTCGGTATTTTCAACGAGAGGCGAAGCGGAATCGTCCTTATTGACCCTCCAGTTACGGTTATATTCATCCTTAAGCCCCGGCATAAGACGGGAGATTTTAACACCGCCGTAGCCTATTGCGGCATAGAGGTCGTCAACGTTTGAAAAGCGCTGTCTTTCGGCAATTTTTTTGAGGAATTCCTCATATTTCTCGTTATCGTCAAAGCGAATCATATTTCGCCTGAGCTCATGTTCAAGCTCGGTTTTACCCTCAACAATATTTTCCTCACGTCTTTCCTTTTTGAACCACGAGCGGATTTTTGAGCGAGCCTCGCTTGTTTTAACAATATTGAGCCAATCCCTTGAAGGGCCTTTACCCTGTTGGTTAGAGGTTAAAATCTCAACAATCTGGCCCGTTCTTACCTCGGTATCAAGCGGAACAATTCTTCCGTCAACCTTTGCGCCGACCATTCGGTTGCCTACCGCGGAATGTATTGCATAGGCAAAGTCAATAACCGTTGAGCCGCCCGGAAGGGTTTTTACCTCTCCCTTCGGGGTAAAAACGTAAACCTCGTCAATAGCTAAATCGCCCTTGATATTGGCAATAAACTCTGACGCGTCGTCTGAGTTTTCGTTTTCAAGCATACGGTTAATCCATTGAAGCGATTTATCAAGATTATCGTTGCCGCCCTTGCCGAGCTTATATTTCCAATGCGCGGCGATACCGTATTCGGCCGTGCGGTGCATTTCGCGCGTTCTAATCTGAATTTCAAACGGTATGCCCTTTTTGCTTAAAACCGTTGTATGAAGCGACTGGTACATATTTGGCTTCGGGGTTGAAATATAATCCTTAAATCTTCCCGGAAGCGGAGTATAAATATCGTGAACTATACCGAGGGCGTTATAACAGTCAATCATAGTATCAACAATAATTCTTACCGCATAAATATCATAGATTTCCTCTAAATTTTTGCCCTTTATATATATTTTTCTGAATATACCGTGAACGGATTTCACCCTTGAAGTAATGATGCAGTTTTTAATCTGCGAGCCGAGCTTTTCTTCAAGCTCCTTTGTAATTTCCTCAAGGAAGCTTTCGCCCTCTTCCTGCTTAAGCATAAGGGATTTTTCAATGTCCTTATATGCTACGGGGTCAAGATAGCGGATGGCGAGGTCCTCAAGCTCCTCTTTAAATGCACGGATACCTAAACGGTGCGCAATAGGGGCATAGATTTCAAGCGTTTCAAGAGATTTTTGCCTTTGCTTATACGCAGGCATATGCTGGAGAGTTCGCATATTATGAAGCCTGTCGGCAAGCTTGATGATGATAACCCTTACGTCGCGGTTCATAGCAATAAACATCTTACGGATGTTTTCAGCCTGAACCTCTTCACGTGAGGAAAGCGGAATCTGGCCGAGCTTTGTTACGCCGTCAACAAGAAGCGCAACGTCGGGGCCGAATTCGCGGCTGATAAAATCAAGGTCATATTTAGTATCCTCAACAACATCATGAAGAAGGGCGGCAACGATACATTCGTTATCCATCCCCATTTCAAAAAGAATCTTGGCAACGGCAACGGGATGCATAATATAAGGCTCGCCCGAGCGGCGGCGCTGGTCCTTATGCGCCTCCCGTGCAAGCTGATAAGCCTTTAATATAAGCCCGCTGTCATACGCGCTGTTCTTTTTGACCTCTTCAAAGAATTCGTCAAAGCGGTCGTTATATTCCTCGTACTTAATTTCTTCAGCCAAGGTTAATTCTCTCCCTTAATGTTTTTAAAATCTTCGTTTCCTCAAGGTTAACCTTGCCCTGAGGGGTTAAAAGCTCAATTGCTCCGTTCATTTTAACAAGACCTGCCTGGATAAACGCCTTAAGGGCGAGCATAAGCTGCCCGTAGCTTACCCTGCTCTGAAGGCGGAAATATAAATCGTCAAGCGAATATTTCCAGCCGCCGCAAGCTTTAAGATATTTATAAATAAACGCGCAGGTCTCTCTGTCGGGATAAAGCAAAGGCGAACAAGACTTGTTAAGGCGGTAAAGCTCATATTCATTCTTTTCTGAAAAATACTTAGCGTCGTCGCTGTTATAAAGGCGGATGTCAACTGCCTGAATTGAAAGATAAGCCTTTTCCCTGAAAATATTTTTTGAAATTTTAACGGCAAGGTTAAGCAAATCGCCGGGTTTATACGGGAATTCACCGTATTCCGTTTTAAACTTTACAACCCTTATAACTCTTCCCTTTTTTTCAAGTTCAAGGCGGACGTGCCTTCCCTCCTTAAGCGGGGTTACGTTTATAAGCTTCATCTTATATATACCGAAAACCGCCTGGGGATTAGCCGCGCCGTAAGGCTCAAGCACTAAAAGGTTTTCGGCAAGCTCAAGATTAAGGTAATTCGGCGAAATCTTTAAATCAATATTTAACGTCTGCGCAGGCATAATCGCATAGTTATCATACGCATAGGCGTTAATATGCTGCCTGAACAAATCAATGTTTTCCTCTTTAAGCGTAATACCCGCCGCCTGAGGGTGGCCGCCGAAGCGGATTAAATCGTCGCTGCAGGAGGATATTGCGTCATAAATATTAAAGCCTTCAATCGACCTTGCGGAGCCCCTTGCGGTTCCGTCCTCCTCAACCGAAATTACGAATGCGGGCTTAGAATACTCGTCAAGAATATGGCTTGCAACGATGCCCGTTACGCCGTGGTGATAGCCCTTGCCTGCAACGACTATAACTCTTTCGGCAGCAAGGCGGGGATTTTCGCTGATTTTTCTTTTAACGTCGTCAAGGATTTCCTTTTCGGTTTCCTGACGGCGAGCGTTTTCAAGGCAGAGCTGCTCATACTTTGAAGCGCAGTCCTCCTCATCCTCGCTTATTAAGAATTCGACCGCTCGGTCAGCGTTGCCCATTCGTCCCATAGCGTTAATCCTCGGGCAAAGCTGAAAAACAATTTCACCTGCAGAATATTCTTTAACCCCGTTAGAATTTACAAACGCTTCAAGCGCAGGGCGCGGATAATTGTTAATCTTATTCAAGCCCTCTCTTACAAAAGAGCGGTTTTCATGAAGAAGCGGAACAACGTCTGCAAGAGTTCCGAGAGCAACAAGGTCGATATACTCCTCAATTAAATCCTTAACGTCGCCATCATACATAGCCTCGGCAAGCTTAAAGGCAACGCCTACGCCGCAGTAATCCCTGAACGCAAGCTCGTTTTCCTCCCTGTGAGGGTTAACAATAGCCTCTGCCCTGGGGAGCTCATTTCCGAGCTGATGATGGTCCGTAACAACAAGGCGCATACCGAGGGAATAGATATATTCCGCTTCGTCAACCGAGCTAATTCCGTTATCAACGGTAACGATAAGCTGAGCGCCTTTTTCTTTTATCTTATCAACCGCTTCGGTGTTAATTCCGTAGCCCTCATTAATTCTGTCGGGTATATAATAAAACACGTCCGCCCCTTCATTTTTCAGAAAAGAATAAAGGAGCGCCGTTGAGGTTACGCCGTCGCAGTCATAATCGCCGTAGATACATATTCTTTCGCCGTTATCAATTGCGTCGCCGATAACGAAGGAAGCTTCCTCCATATCCGCAAAGCTGAAGGGCGACGCCGATTCATAGCTTTTTGACAAAAAGCCGGATACGGATAAATCGTCGTCTATTCCCCTTGAAACAAGAAGAAAGGCAACAAACGGGTCAATATCAAATTTTTCGCTTATTGCGGACGCCCTTTCTTTATCTGCGTCGCTTACAACCCACTTTTTATACGCCATTACGAATTTTTGTCTACCTTATGAAATGTTTTTAAATTGCCTGCCTTTTCGGCTCTTTTATGAAGCGTTGCTTCAACGTCCTCAATTGTTATTCCCTCGTTAACCATCATAACAAGGGTGTGATATAAAAGGTCGCAGATTTCGCCTACGGTTTCGTCCTTATCTCCGTTTTTAGCGGCTATAATCATCTCTGCGCTTTCCTCACCCACTTTTTTAAGGATTTTATCAAGCCCCTGTTCAAAAAGATAGCAGGTATAAGAGCCCTCCTCTTTGGCGGCTTTTCTTTTAAGTATTGTTTCGTAATCGTTTCTTATATAATCCATAATTTATCCTTTGTTAAAATCTATGTTATTGAAAAAGCAGGAATGGCTGCCCGTATGGCAGGCGGCGCCCGTTTGTTCAACTTTAATTAAAAGCGTATCGTCGTCGCAATCGCCCTTAATTTCAACAATTTTTTGAATGTGGCCGGAGGTTGCGCCCTTGTTCCAAAGCTCCTGCCTTGAACGGGACCAGAACCAGGTATATCCCGTTTCAAGCGTTTTTTGCATAGATTCCTTATTCATATAAGCAAGCATTAAAACCTCGCCCGTTGAGGCCTCCTGAATAATAGCGGGAATAAGCTCGCTCTTTTTAAAATACTTATCTAAATTCATCGGCATAAATCTATCGCCTCCTTAAGCTTAAGCGTTCCCTTGTATATTGATTTGCCGCAGATTGCGCCGTAAAGGCCGCTGTTTTTTAAAGCGGAAATATCGTTAATATCGGTAACGCCGCCCGAAGCGGTAATATCGCACGAAACTGCATTATTAAGCTCGTTAAGCTGCTCAAGGTTGGGGCCGCTGAGCGTACCGTCCTTTGAAATATCGGTAAAAATAATATTCTTAACGCCGTACTGCTCCATCTTCTTTGCAAGGTCTGTAAAATAGATATTGCTTCCCTCTGTCCAGCCCTCTGCTGCGGCATAGCCGTCCTTTGCGTCAATACCTACGGCAATAAGAGAGCCGAATTCCTTAACCGCGTTTTTAACAAGCTCCGGGTTTTTAAGCGCAACCGAGCCTAAAATCACGCGGCTTATTCCGTTTTCGGCGTAAAAGGCTATGTCGTCAAGCGTTCTTATTCCGCCGCCGATTTCAACCTTAAGCTCTGTTTTTGAGGCGACCTCAATAAAGGTTTTTTCGTTTACTCTTTTCTTTTGAAGCGAGCCGTCAAGGTCTACCATATGAATCCACTTTGCGCCGTCTTTTTGGAAGGACAGCGCAGTTTCAAGAGCATTTTCGGCAACCTGCTCCACAGTTGAAAAATCGCCCTTAAAAAGCCTGACGGGCTTACCGCCGATTATATCTATTGCAGGAAAAATAATCATTACAGCACACCCTTTGTTGAAAGCACGCTTCCGTCGTCGTTTTTCTTAACAGCAATTTTAAGAGCATGGGCAACGGCTTTGAATATAGCTTCAATCTGGTGGTGAGCGTTAGTGCCGTAAGGCACGTTGATGTGAAGCGTAATTCCCGAATTCATAGCAAATGCACGCCAGAATTCCTCAGTCATGCAGGTTTCGTAATCGCCGCATCTTTCCTGCATAAACGTTGCGTTAAAAACGAGGAAGGGTCGGTTTGAAATATCAAGCGAAGCCCTCGCAAGGCTTTCATCCATAGGAATATCAAAAAAGCCGTAACGCTGAATCCCGCTCATTTTGCAAAGCGCTTCCTTAAACGCTTTGCCGAGAACAATTCCGGTATCCTCTACTGTATGATGAGTGTCAACCTCAAGGTCGCCCGTTACGCTGAGCTTAAGCCCGAAGCCGCCATGAACGCCGAAGGCGGTTAACATATGGTCAAAAAAGCCGATACCCGTTGAAACCTGAATTTCGCCGCCGTCAAGGCAAAGCTCGGCTTTGATTTTAGTTTCCTTAGTATTTCTTTCTACTGTAGCTGTCCTCATAGTTTTCACCTTACTTAAATCTTACTTTAATCGAATTTGCGTGAGCTGTGAGCCCCTCGGTTTCGGCAAGCTTGATAATATCGTCCTTAACCTTGCGAAGCTCTGCGCTCGGGTAATAGATAAAGGAGGATTTTTTTATAAAGCTGTCAACAGAAAGCGGAGAGAAAAAGCGCGCTGTTCCCGAAGTAGGAAGAACATGATTCGGGCCCGCATAATAATCGCCGAGCGGCTCGGGCGACCAATTCCCGAGGAAAACAGAACCGGCATTATCAACCTTTCCTATATACTTAAGCGGCTCGCTTACGCAAAGCTCAAGATGCTCGGGTGCAAGCTCGTTAGCAAATTCGATAGCCTGCTCAAGCGTTTCACATACAATTATTTCACCGAAGCTTTCAAGCGACTGTTCAATTATAGTCTGCCTTTCAAGATATTTAATCTGCTTTTCAATTTCGTGAAGTGTTACACGCGCAACTTCGCTTGACGTTGTTAAAAGAATTGCAGAAGCGAGAACATCGTGCTCCGCCTGGCTCATAAGGTCAGCTGCAAGAAACGCAGGCTCCGCGGTTTTATCGGCAACAATAAGTATTTCGCTCGGCCCTGCAACCATATCAATATCAACAACGCCGTAAAGAAGCTTTTTCGCCGTTGCAACGAAGATATTGCCGGGGCCTACGATTTTATCAACCTTCGGGATTTTTTCGGTTCCGTAAGCGAGAGCGGCAACAGCCTGCGCGCCGCCTACAATAAACACTCTGTCAACGCCTGCAACAGCGGCAGCCGCCATAATATTCGGGTCAGGAGCGCCGTTCTTCGCAGGGGGCGTTACCATAATTATTTCCTCAACACCCGCAATTTTTGCAGGAACGGCATTCATAAGCACGGAGGAGGGATAAGCGGCGGTACCGCCGGGAACGTATATTCCTACCCTTTTAAGGCCCCTTATTCTCTGCCCCATTATAATTCCGTTTTCCTGAGTAGTCATCCAGCTTTGCTGAAGCTGGCGGAGGTGAAAATCATAAATGTTGTTTTTTGCATTGATAAGGGCGGCTTTGAAATCCTCGTCAACCTGTTCAAGATAAGCAGTAAGCTCCTCCTTTTCAACAACGCTTTTTTTAGGAAGCGCGCCGTCAAAACGAACGGTATACTCCCTTACCGCCTCATCGCCGTTTTCCTTAACACCCTTGATGATATTTCTTACAATATCAACTATTTTTTCATCTGCTTCGCCTGCACGTTTTTTCAGGTTTTCAATAAGCGCATATTCAGCCTTACCGTTTGCTTTAGTTATCTTCATAATCAAATCTCCTATACCTTACTTGCCAGCTCTAAATCGTTAAGAAAAGCTTCAATTTCATTTTTTCTGAGCTTCATTGAAGCCATATTAACAATTACTCTTGCCGAAATAGGCATAATTTCTTCTACAATTTCAAGCCCGTTTTCCTTAATTGTTGAGCCCGTTTCAACAATATCAACAATTCCGTCCGCAAGGCCGAGCAAGGGAGCAAGCTCAACGCTGCCCTCAATTTTAATTATTTCAACGTCCATCCCCCTGCTTTCAAAGAATTCCTTTGCAACAGCGGGATATTTTGACGCAACAACCTTTCTTTTATAGCCCGAGAAGAAATCTTCGCCCTTCTTGCAGGCAAGCGCAAAGCGGCATTTGCCTATGCCGAGGTCTATTACCTCATAAAACGAGGAACCGTGCTCAACAATTGTATCCTTGCCGACGATGCCTATATCGCATACGCCGTGTTCAACATAGGTTATAACATCGGGCGCCTTTGAAAGCACCGCTTCGTATTTATCAACGGGAAGGATAAGCCTTCTGCCCTTATTTTCAAGCTCGGAGGTATCAAGCCCCATAGTTTTGAAAAGCGCTACGCTGCTTTTTTCAAGCCTGCCCTTTGTTAAGGCTATTCTTATAGGGCGTTCAACGTTAATTGTTTCTCTCATCGCTTCGCATACGGCGCTTACTTCAACGCCGAAACCTATAGCGGGGGCGTTTAAACCGAACTGGCCGAGAAGATTATCATAACGTCCGCCGGAAAGAATGGTAAGCCCCGAACCCTCTGCATAGCCGTGGAAGATAACACCCGTGTAATAATTGGAACGGTTAACAAGCCCCAGGTCAAGCATTATACTTTCCTTAAGCCCTAAATCGCAAAGGGCGTCATAAACCTTTTTAAGATAGGCAAGAGCAGCGACAGCATCCCTGTCGTCATAAAGGCGTTTAGCTTCGTCAAGCACCTCCGCGCCGCCGAAAAGCCTCGGTAGTTTTCTTAAGAGCTGAACCTCTCTGCTGTTTTCGAGCTTATCAAGCATATCGCCGAGAGCGGCGTAGTTTTTCCCCTCAATAAGATTACATATATCCGCCCTGCCGTTATCGTCAAGAGCAAGCTTATTAAGGATTGTATTAAAGAAAGCCGCGTTGCCGATTTCAAGCTTAAAGGAATTGAGCTTACAGCTTTTAAGGCTTTCAATCGCAAGTTTAATTACTTCAATATCCGCTTCAAAAGAGCCGTCGCCGATAAGCTCAACGCCGCTTTGGGCAATCTCGTTAGTTCTTCCCTTAAGGTCCTTATTGCGAACAAAAACGCTTTGATTATAATAAAGCCTTACGGGGAAATCCTCTTTGCCGAGCCTTGTCGCAACCATTCGCGCAATAGGCATTGTATTATCGGGGCGAAGAACTGTTGTTCTTCCGGCGGAATCGGTAAGCTTGAACATCTCGTCAGCCTGAATTCCCGTATTATCGCTTTTAAAAACGTCAATAAATTCAATAGCGGGAGTAATTACCTTGCGGTATCCCCTATCCTTGAACAAATCGGCAAGAGTATGTTCAACAATCCTTCTGTCGTCGCATTCCTCAAAAAGGAAATCGCGCGAGCCCTCGGGTGTAATTTTAGAATATCTTTTCATAAATAAGCCGCCTTTCACTTTAGCGTGCTAATATGCTAACATATTAAAGTAATTCTGTCAACTATTTATTATATTATTTAAAAGAATGAAATCTGCTTTGTTTCGGGAAGGTCGCCAAGGGCTCCTGCATTACGAAGCGCTTCAACAACCGACTTACCTACTCCGGGCTCGCCTGCTAAATCGTCAGACGCGATGAAGCCTTCGGGATTTCGGCGCACCGCGTCGGCAATGGCAATAGCCGCTGTTTCGCCGATACCGTCAATTGCAGAAAACGGAAGTCTTATTTTCCCTTCCTCTATTTTATAAATTCTCCAATCGGATTTATAAAGGTCAACGGGAAGAAATTCAAATCCCCTTGCAAGCATTTCAATAACAATCTGGTTAACGACGTAGGTGTTTTCCTCCTTTGCGGTAACCTCAATATTGTTTTTCTTTTTATTGTTGAATTCCTCCATCTTCTTTTTAACTGCCGCCTTGCCCTGAACGGCGGAAACGGCGTCAATCGCTCCTCCGCGAACGGTAAAATAAGCAGAATAAAACTGAAGCGGATAATATATTTTGTACCACGCAATACGAAGCGCGGCTATAACGTACGCCGCGGCGTGAGCCTTCGGGAACATATATTTGATTTTGTAACACGAATCAATATACCACTGCTCAACGCCGATTTTCTTCATAGCCTCTTCAAAAGGCGGAAGCTCTTTAGGCGCTTTACCCTTACGGGTATACTCCATAATCTTAAAGCAATCCTTATTTGAAAGCGGAGATTTTTCGCCCGTTTTGGCTTCATAAGCCTCTGCAACGTGGATAAGGTGAGTCATAATATCGTCACGGCAGCCTATAACTTCTGAAATCGTGCAGGTTTTGCTGTCAATCAAATCCTTTGCGTTGCCGAGCCAAACGTCCGTTCCGTGGGAAAGACCTGAAATCTGAAGCAAATCGGCAAAGGTTTTAGGCTTTGCGTCAACAAGCATCTGAATAACGAAAGGCGTTCCCATTTCGGGGATGGCAAGCGTTCCCGTAGGGCAGTCAATATCCTCCTCGCTTACTTGTATCGGGTCAGGCGAGGTTATAAGCTCATAAAGCTTCGGGTCTGACAAATCAACGTCCATTACGGGAATACCCGTTGCGTCCTCAAGGTATTTATAAAGCGTCGGATTATCGTGGCCGAGCTCGTCAAGCTTTAATAGCGTATCGTGAAGCGAGCGCTTGAAATCAAAATGAGTTGTATAGGTTCCCTTTTTTTCATCATTTGAGGGATACTGAATCGGGGTAAAATCCTCAACCGTGTATTCATCGGGAACAACAACCATACCGCCCGGGTGCTGACCCGTTGTTCGCTTAATACCCGTACATCCGATTGTAAGGCGGTCAATTTCCGCCTTCGGAGTGATATTAAGAAGCTCGCGCTCTTCAAGATATTTTCTTACAAAGCCGTAAGCGGTTTTATCGGCAACGGTTGCCATCGTGCCCGCCTTAAATACGTATTCCTTGCCGAACAAATCCTCGGTAAAGCGGTGAATTTTACTTTGAACCTCGCCCGAAAAGTTAAGGTCAATATCGGGCTCCTTGTCGCCGTCGAAGCCGAGGAAGGTTTCAAACGGAATTTCGTGGCCGTCGCGCTTCATAGGCTCGCCGCATTCGGGGCAATTCTTCGGCGGAAGGTCAAAGCCCGAGCCGTATTCGCCGTGAGTGAAGAATTCGCTGTGTTTGCACTTCTTGCAGTAGTAGTGCGGCGGAAGCGGATTAACCTCGGAAATACCGCCGAGATGAGCTGCAAGGGACGAGCCTACAGAGCCTCTTGAGCCTACAAGATAGCCGTTTCTTTCGCTTTCGGCAACAAGACGCTTGGCAATAACATAAAGCACGCCGAAGCCGTGGCCGATAATACTGTCTAGCTCGCGCTGAAGCCTTGAAGCTACAAGCTCGGGGCGGAATATCGTCCTGAATCATATCGGCAATCTTATTCGGATTATCAATAACAAATTCCTTCGCTCTGTCGCCTGCCCAGGCGAAATCCTCAAGCATTTCCTCCGTTGTTTTAAAATAAAGCGGAGCCTGATTATCGGCATCGGTAAAGCCCATTGACGCCTGAATAATCGCCCTGAATTTACCGTCCTCTTTATCCATAAAGTGAACGTCTCCGGTTGCAACAACAAGCTTACCGAGCTTGTCCGCAAGAGCAACAAGCTTTCTGTTGATATCGGTTAAATCCTCTTCGCTGTTAATTTTTGCGTGAATATCGCGCTCCGAGCGAATCATAAACGCGTTGTTGCCGTTCGGCTGAATTTCAATATAATCGTAAAACGAGGCAAGGCGTTCAAGTTCCTCGTCGCTCTCTCCGCGAAGAATAGCCTGAATAAGCTCGCCTTGCTCGCAGGCAGAGCCTACAAGTATTCCGTCGCGCTTTTTTGCGAGAAGCGATTTCGGGATAAGCGGCCTCGTTTTAAAGGTTTTTACGTTTGAATGGGAAATGAGCTCATAAAGGTTCTTTCTTCCGTATTTGCGCTCCTCCTTCGGAATTGAAGAATCAAGCGAGGTATCCTCCTTAACCAGAAGAATAATATGATGGCGGCGCATTTCTTTGTTTTTCATATTCATAAAATCGGGATAAAGGCTATCGTCAACAAGATAGCCCTCCATGCCGAGAATAAGCTTTATTTTTCCCTTTGCCGCCGCATACGCTTCGGGAAGCGCCTGAACAACGCCGTGGTCGGTTACCGCAATAGCTTTATGGCCCCATTTTATTGCTCTTGAAACAAGCTTTTTAGGTGAGGTTATACCGTCCATTTCGGAAAGCGAGGTATGAAGATGAAGCTCCACTCTCTTTTCCGGAGCGTTATCCCTCTTCTCCTGTTTCATAACGGTTTCAATGCTTTTAGGACGAAGCACAAACTGGTTTGCGTATTGGTCAAACTGATAAGCGCCGTTAACTACAACCGTTGTTCCCTCGCCGATTTTATCAATTATCGGCTCAAGGATATTCTTTCTGTCAAACATTCGGCAGGGCAACGACGAGGTGTAATCCGTAATGTCAAAGGAAAACGACTTACTGTCGCCTCGCTTTGTATCCTTGCTTTCGCACTTAAAAATATCGCCCCAAACGGTAATAAAGCCGTCGTCGGGTTTAACGGTATTAATCGGCTTGGGGATTTCCCTGATAGCTCTGCCGAAAACGACCTTCTTCGTATCCTCGTAAAGCGGAGTATTTCCCCACGGCTTATGAACGGCGTTCTTTTCCTCTTCAATAAGGCGCTGTTTTATTTCGGCCTCTTTTTTCTTATTTTCCTCAACCTTTTTTTCAACCGCCTCGCGGATTGCTTCCTCCGCATCAAAGGAACTCACTTCTAAAAATGACACGTCATAGTCAAGGTCAAATTCATCAAGAAGGAGCTTTGAAATAAGGCTGTCAATCCCCTTTTCCTCCAGCAGAGCTTTTCCGCCTTTTTTAAGGCAAACGGTTAAAACGTTATCCTCAAGCTCTGCTTCAACGCCGTCAAAATAACCGTTAATCATCGCGTTTTCGGCTTTAATCGGGGAAAGAATTTTTTCAATATCGTTAAGGATAAAAAGGCTTTGGTCATAGCTCATTTCAAGAATACACTTTTTAAGCTCAAGCGCTTCGGTAAGGGCGGTTTTAACCCTTGCAAGAACATTGTAATCAATAAGCGTATCGCTAAAAAGCCCGAGAGTCACGGCTCTTGAAGCTTTTCTTACCTTAAACTTTTTTATATAAGCAGTTCCGATAAACTGTAAATCGTCATTATTTATGTAGTTTGAAAATAATTCGTAAAACTGAGTCATTAAAGCTTGTCTACCTCTTTCATCAATTCGTCAAGCAAATCTTTTTCATCAACTTTTCTTAATATTTCGCCCTTCTTGAATATCAGCCCGCAACCGTCGCCGCCTGCAATTCCGATATCCGCCTCTCTCGCCTCGCCCGGGCCGTTAACAATACAGCCCATAACTGCAACCTTAATCGGCTTAGTACAGCCGCGAAGCCTTTCTTCAACCTGCTTTGCAAGGCCTACAAGGTCAATTTTTGTTCTTCCGCAGGTAGGGCAGGAAATCAGATAAGGACAATCGGTTTTAAGCCCGATAGCCTTAAGAATATCAAAAGCGGCATAAACCTCTTCAACGGGCTCGTCGGTAAGGCTTACCCTGATTGTATCGCCAATTCCCCTTGTTAAAAGCGAGCCTATTCCGACGGCGGATTTAATAATGCCCATACGCTTTGTTCCGGCTTCGGTAACGCCGAGATGAAGCGGATAATCGCATTTTTCGGCGGCGAGCTCGTAACAGGCAATCATAGTATTTACATTCGAAGATTTTATGGAAATTACTATATCGTCAAAATCAAATTTTTCAAGAAGCGATGCATGGTAAAGCGCGCTTTCAACCATAGCCTCGGGGGTCGGAGAACCGTATTTTTCAAGTATATGCTTTTCAAGCGAGCCTGAATTTACGCCGATTCTTATAGGAAGCCCCTTTAATTTGCATATTTCGGCAACCGCCTTAACTCTGTCCTCGCTGCCGATATTGCCGGGATTGATTCTGATTTTATCAATTCCCCTTTCAGCCGCGCCGAGAGCGAGCTTATAGTCAAAATGAATATCGGCAACAAGCGGTACGGTTGTAGCGTTCTTAATAGGCTCAATCAGCGCAAGCGCCTCTTCATTAGGTACGGCGAAGCGGATAACCTGACAGCCTGCTTTTTCAAGCTCAACAGCCTGCTTAACGCTTCCCTCAATATCGGAAGCGGGAACATTAAGCATACTTTGAACAAGCACGGGCGAATCTCCGCCGATAAAAGTATTTCCGAGTTTTATTTTTTTTGTTTGTCTTTTATTCATAATCGTCACCTGAACAGCTTTGAAATATCCGAGAAGGTTATTATACTCATAAATCCGAGAAGGATTACCAGCCCTGCGCCGTTAATCGCCCACTCCCATTTGTCGGGAAGCTTACGTTTGAAAATGCCTTCAAAAATAAGAAGGAAAAGTCTCCAGCCGTCAAGCGCGGGAATCGGGAAAAGATTGAAAATGCCGACGTTAATTGTGAGCAAAGCCATAATGCGAAGCATTGAATAAGCGCTCATTTTAACAGCGTCAGAGATTATACCGACAGCGCCGACAGGGCCGCTCATATCGGAAATTCTAAAATGGCCCGTAACCAAATCGTGAACCGAAAGGAACACCATTCTTGCATACGAAACCCAGTCAAGGAAGGTGTTTTTAATAACGTTGCCAACGGTTTTTTCAACCCCGATAAGCCAAAAATCCATATGAATAATCTGTCTGCCTTCATATTCTTCGGTATCAAAGGTAACGTCAAGCTTCTTTTCCTCGCCGTTTCTGATAACAATCATTTCGAGCGTATTATCTGAGGAGCGCGAGAAGCCCGTTGAAACGTCCGTTGCGCTGTAAACGCGCATTCCGTCGATTGATTTTATTATATCCCCTACCTGAAGGTACTGACTGCTTTTGGCGTTTTCCTCAAACTTCGCAACGCCCGGAGTTCCTACAAGGTTTTGCGAACACACGAGGATTGCGGAAATTATAAGGCCTAAAATCAAATTCATAAACGCGCCTGCAACAACTATAAATATACGCTGAATTACCTTTTTCTTTGAAAAGGAGCGCTCGTCGTCGCTTTCCTCGCTTTCGCCCTCCATAGCGCAGTAGCCGCCGAAAAGAACAAGCCTTAAAGTATATTGGGTATCGCCCTTTTTAAACTGAATAAGCTTCGGGCCCATACCTATTGAAAACTCATTAACCTTAACGCCCATAAGGCGGGCCGCAACAAAATGGCCGCCCTCGTGGATAATGATTATTAATTCGAAAAACAGAATTGCTATCAGTATCGGATAAACCGTATGCCAAATATTTGAAATCACTTAACCGTCTCCAAAACAAAATCTCGCGCCGCTCTGTCGGCAGAAAGAACATCCTCAAGGGTGAAATCCTGCTTTTCGGGAGCGTTTTTCATCGCTTCATTATTAAGATATGCAATGTCGGTAAATTTAATTTTACCGTTTAAGAAGAGCTTTACGCTTTCCTCGTTTGCGCCGTTCGCAGCCGCAGGATGAAGCCCGCCAAGGTCAATAGCGTCTTTACAAACGTTTATACATTTAAAAGTTTCGTAATCGGGCTCAAAGAAGGTAAGCTTACCGTAATCGGCAAGGCTTAATTCCTTAACCGGGCTCGGCTTGCGTTCGGGATAAGTAAGCGCGTACTGAATCGGAATTCGCATATCGGGAACACCGAGCTGGGCTATCATTGAATTATCCTGATAAACGATAGCGGAATGGATAACCGATTCACGGTGAACAACTATTTCAATATCCTCATTGGGCATATCGAAAAGCCACTTTGCCTCTATAAATTCAAGGCCCTTGTTCATCATTGTTGCACTGTCGATGGTAATTTTTGCGCCCATATCCCAATTGGGGTGTTTAAGCGCGTCCGCGGCAGTTACGTTTTCAAGCTCGGAAAGCTTTTTTCCGAAGAAGGGACCGCCCGAAGCGGTAAGAATTATTTTTTTTACCGCCGACTTTGAAGGACTTCCCTGCAAAGCCTGAAAGATAGCTGAATGCTCGCTGTCAACGGGAAGAATTGCAACGCCGTTTTCCTCTGCAAGGCGGGTTACAAGATGGCCTCCTGCAACAAGGGTTTCCTTATTTGCAAGGGCGACAGTCTTTTTTGCTTTAATTGCGGCAAGCGTAGGTTCAAGCCCTACCATACCTACAACGGAATTTAAAACGGTATCCGCCCCGTCATAGGTTGCGCATTCAATTAAGCCCTCCATACCGCATACTACCCTTGCGGACGTATCCGCGATACGGGTTTTAAGCTCTTTT
>ONCR01000009.1 GCA_900316345.1 uncultured Eubacteriales bacterium
GTCTCCGCCAGCTCCGCCATCGAACCCAGGTACATGACGCCGACGGTATCGGAAATGTGCTGCACCACCGAAAGGTCATGGGAGATGAACAGATAGGTAATGCCGAATTCCTTCTGCAATTCCTTGAGCAGATTGATGATCTGCGCCTGAATCGACACATCCAGCGCCGACACAGGTTCGTCGCACAGGACAAATTCAGGGTTAAGCGCAACGACGCTAATTTCAGCGAGCTTCACTTCAACTCAAAGGTTAAGCCTGCCGGCACCGCGGACGCTTCAAAGGTGAACTGCAGGTTCTCTTCAAGAACCGATACAAGAGCTTTCACCTATTCAACCAAGGATAAGCTTTACCACACCGAGGACTGGCGCACCGACGTTGCCTTTGAAAACGTTATTATCCTTATGGATACAACAACCTATATCACCGTTCCCTACAAAGGCTCGTCAACAACCTATCTTAACTATGACAGCCTTGTTAACGGCAAGGGCGAGGGCAAGGGCTACTACGCAAGCAACGGAAAACAGACCGAAATCACCTGGAAAATCAAGGGCGGCAAGCTCTATTTAAGAAACGCAAAGAACAAGAACATAAACGTTAACGTAGGCAAATCCTATATCGGCCTTGCCTCCTCAAACAACGGCGGAAGCGTAACCTTTTAAATGAAAAGGATAATCTGTATCGCTTTGGCGGCAACGCTTATGCTTTCGCTTTTCGGCTGCGTTCCGGCTTCAAAACGCTTTACCGCTACTATAACTGACGCATTTGATACGGTTACAACCGTCGTTGCATACGATGCCTCGCAAACGGAGTTTAACAAACACTTTAAGCTTTTTGAAAACGAGCTGAAAAGACTTGACGCCCTGTTTGATATTTATAAAGAGAACGGCATTAACCTATGCACCGTTAACAATAAAGCCGCTTATGCGCCCGTTAAGGTTGAAAGCGAAATAATAAAGCTGCTGCTTGAAGGTAAGAAGGCATACAGCGAAAGCGGCGGAAAAATCAACATCTGTCTCGGCGCCGTGCTTCAGCTTTGGCACGACGCAAGGGAGGCCTCACTGGAAAGCCCCGAAAACGCCCGCCTTCCCGATATGAAGGAGCTTAAAGAGGCAAGCCGCCATACGGATATTGACGCCCTTATTATTAACGAAAAAAACGAAACGGTTAGTTTTAAGGATGAAAAGCTTAAGCTTGACGTAGGCGCAATCGCTAAGGGCTACAGCGCGGAGCTGCTTAAGGATTATATTAAAAGCAACTCCCTGTGGAAGGATTTTATGCTTAACCTCGGCGGAAACGTTGTTACAAACGGATACAAGAATTCCGACGGAAAAACGAAATGGGCAATTCAGATTGAAAACCCCGATTTAACAAGCGAAAACGCGCTTGAAACGCTTCAGCTTACTAATCTTTCGGTTGTAACAAGCGGCGATTATCAGCGCTATTTTGAATATGAGGGCAAAAGCTATTGCCATATTATTGACCCTAAAACCCTTATGCCCGCCGAATATTTTACAAGTGTAACCGTTATTTGCGAAAACTCTGCCCTTGCGGACAGGCTTTCAACCGAGCTTTTTGTTACCCCGCTCAGCGAGGGCAAAGCCCTTGTTGAAAAGCTTGACAAAGTAGAGGCGGTTTGGGTTGATAAAAGCTATAACGAAACGCGCTCGTCGGGCTTTGAACAGTATTTAATGCGATGAAAAAACACGATTTCATTTTAATCGGAATTATTCTTGCGGCCGCAATTCTTATATTTGCGGCTTTGCATTTTATACCGAAAAACGGTGAATACGTTCAAATTGAAGTTGACCGAAAAATTGTTGAAACCCTTCCCTTAAGCGAGGATACAACTTATAGAATAGAAACCGAAAACGGAAGCAATCTTCTTGTTATCAAGGACGGCTTTGCAGAGGTAACCGAAGCTGACTGCCCAGATAAAATCTGCGTTCGCCACGGTAAAATAAGCAAAAGCGGCGAAGCAATAATCTGCCTGCCGCACAAGGTTGTTGTTTCAATTATAAGCGCTTCCTCCGAAAACGAAATTGACGCCGAGGTTTAGATATGAAAAAGAGTAAAGCAAAAAGCGCGGCGGTTTTCGGAATAATGATTGCGCTTGCCTTCACCTTAAGCTATCTTGAAAGCCTTTTGCCGCTGAATATCGGGATTCCCGGCGTAAAGCTCGGGCTTGCAAATCTTGTTGTTGTTATTGCGCTTTACCGCCTGAAAACGCACGAGGCGCTGTTTATAGCGCTTATAAGAATTCTTCTTGCAGGGCTTACATTCGGCAACACATATTCGCTTATTTACAGCCTTTGCGGCGGCCTTCTCAGCTTCGCGGCAATGGCGCTTGCAAAAAAAACAAAGCTTTCAATTATCGGAACAAGTATTCTCGGCGGAACGCTTCATAACGTAGGCCAGCTTGCCGCCGCCGCGGTTTTAATGGGCACGGCGCGGATAGCCTATTACCTGCCCGTTCTTCTTGTTGCCGGACTGCTTACGGGCTTCCTTAACGGAATACTTGCAAAAATAATTACGGACAGAATTAAAAGGACTGACGATTAGTCAGTCCTTTAATATTGCTTCGAGTATTCGTTTTGAATTATCCTTATCGTTAAACGCGAAGAAGGAATTTACCCTGTCAAGGTACTTTTCGCTGTTTTTACAGTCGTTTTCAATAAGCGAAATCAGCTCGTCAACCGTTGCCTCAAGGTCATAACAAACCTTGCCGAAGCCGTCGTCCTCATAGCTGAAATAGCCCTCGTCATAAATCTGGCCGGCAAAGAAGGCCTCCTTATCAAACTGGGCGTAAACAACGGGCTTTCTTAAATACGCGAAGTCAAACAAAACGCTTGAATAATCCGTAACCATAACCGCCGATTCCGCGAAAACCTTATTGTAATCTATAAAGCCCTCGTTAACGCTGAAAACGTCGTTTGCTTCAAAATCAACGTACTGCTCAAGATGAATAGGATGAAGGCAGAAAAGCCCTTTATAGCCCTTTTTGCGCATAACCGAAAGCAGACGTTCATCATTTATAAGGCTGTTGTAAAACTTAAAGTATTCGGTATACTTAAAGCCGTCGTAATAAACGCTTCTTGTCTTTTCATCATAGCTCTGGCTTATGCTTCTTCGCCAGGTGGGAAGAATAAGAAGCTGCTTTTTTGTATCGGTATAAAGCGCGTCAAACCTTGACTGGCCCGTAAGAATAAGCTGTTCGGGCTTGTAATAGTAATTCGCTTCAAGGATAGCGTTGCGCTCCCTTTCGCCCGAAACGAAAAAGCGGTAAATATTCTTGTTGTAGCGGTTAAGCCATGCTGATAAATCCGCGCAGGTTACGCCGTGCTGAAGATAGTAATATTTAAAGTTAAGAAGATTGCGGTAATACTCCCTGTCCTTGCCAAAGGGATTAATCGTAAACTCCGCGCCCGAGGAGGAAATAATCTTTTCGGCAAGCAAAAAGTACAGCAAAAAGCTTTTATCCTCGGCAAGAATAACCTCGCCCGTTGCGCGAAGCCTTGCCTTAACCTCCTCCTTAGCGTCGCTGCCGATAACGAATATAGGCCTTACGCCCTCGGGCTTATGCTCGCAGATATATCTGAAAAGCACCTCCCCGTTATCGCCCGCGTTGTCAATTCTGTCTGAAATAAGCCAGATTCGGCCCTTCCTTTCCTCACGCTTTTTAAAGCGCGGAAAATCAACGAAGCGCTTTTTAATAACGTCGGGGCGCTTACGCTTAATCAGCGTTGCGGCTGCTCTTAAATCCCATTTGCGCAGCGTTTTTTTCATATCCTCGGGGAAGAAAACCTTTATTCCGTCCCTGAAGCATTTTATGCCGTAATCGCCGTAAAGCTTATACGAGGCACCGAAGCGCGTTGCTGCGGGAACATATTTGCCGAAGCCTAAGCTGAGCCTGCAGCTTCCGCTGCTTTTCGGCTTAAGGTAAGGCGTAAGGGTAAGCGTTTCGCCCCTCTTAAGGTTTTCGGCAAGATTGTATTCACACGAACAAAGGCTCTGGTAATATTCCTCGCCCTCGGACGTTGTCTGCATAACTAGCCCGTAATTCTCGCGCTTCGGCGTAACCGCCTTTCCGTTAAAGCTGAATTCAAGCTCGCAGCCACCCTTTGTAATTTCAAAAAGCCAGTTGGCAACAAGAATTTGAGGGGTGAAGATTTGGTTTTCAACATCTACTCCGACAACCTGTACGCACCTGCTTTTGTTGTTTTTAAGGTTAAAAAACCGAACGTCCCTGAAGCAGAGCCAGCCGTCGTTTTCGCCCTTACCGATATAAACTTCGGAATAAAGGTCAACGCCGTATTTATACTTAATAGCGTCCCTGCGCTTGGGCATTGATTTATGCTTTGCGTGGTTAAGAAGAATATTATCGTCAATTTCGGAAACGATATCGTGAATTCTTTTTTCATATTCAGCTATTTCCCCGTCGCTTAAAACGTCTTTAACAAGCGGATTTGCAAAGCGCCACATAACGTCGTAAGCAACCATTGACTGTACGTAGGGTATAACCTCGCCGTAAAGCTCCCTTGAATACCTGAACAGCTCAAGATGGTAATACAAAAGAGAGTTTATGTAAAATGATTTATCGGTGAGCTGGAGGTTTACGGCTGAATCGCCCGAAGCCCTTCTTCTGTAAAGATAAAGCGCCTCCTTAAGAATTCCGTATTTGCATTTTTTAAGCATTATTTTATTGATAAAGGTGCTGTCCTCGCCGTATTTAAGGCGGCTGTCAAAACGCAAATCGCCTACGGAAGAGGCCTTGATAAAGGTTGTTGCAACCGTGCTTTCAACCGAAAAAAGCTCGTCCTCGCTTCTTAAATCGGCAACTCTTGTTCCTTTTTTGAATTTATAGTCAAGCGAATGAAAATTGGTTTTTGCCTCAAAAAACTGAATTCTTGCGGAGATAACGTCAATCTCGTCAAAATGCTTTTCGAAAAACGCAAGCGCGTTTTCAAAGGAATGCTCCTCCCACTTATCGTCGGGGTCAAGAAAGGTTACGTATTTAGAATTAACCTGCTCTAAGCCGAGATTTCTTGCGGTGCTTACTCCCCCGTTTTCCTTATAAATATAATTTATGTTTTCGGGAAATCTTTCTTTGTATTCAAGGCAGATTTCTTCGCTTTTGTCTACGGAGCCGTCGTTAATAAGTATAAGCTGAATATGCTCTTTAAAATCCAGCGTTTGGTTAATTACGGAATCGAGAGCTTCTCTCAGATAGTCCTCAACATTATAAATCGGGATGATTACCGAAAAGGTAAAGCTTCGCGCCATTTTCATTCTCCTAAATTAGTCTTGTATATATTATATCAACCGTATAATTTAAATTCAACAGATATTTATACAGATTTTTATTTATTGACTATTTAGTTTAATGATAGTATAATGCTTTTATATAAAAATTAGACGGAGGAAGCGTTTATGCTCAACACGGAAAAAACACTTGATACTATTGTTGCTCTTTGCAAGGGCAGAGGCTTTGTTTATCCCGGCTCGGAAATTTACGGCGGCCTTGCCAACACATGGGATTACGGCCCGCTCGGCGTAGAGCTTAAGACGAATATAAAATCTGCCTGGAGAAAAAAGTTTATTCAGGAAAACAAGCTTAACGTAGGCCTTGATTCCGCAATTCTTATGAACCCCCAAACATGGATTGCCTCCGGCCACCTCGGCGGCTTTTCCGACCCTCTTATGGATTGCTGCGAATGTAAAACCCGCCACAGAGCGGACCAGCTCATTGAGGATTTTGACGGCACAAACGTTGCAGGCTGGAGCAACGAGGAGCTTTCTGATTATATTAAAGAAAAGAACATCCCCTGCCCGAACTGCGGAAAGACTAACTTTACCGATATCCGTCAGTTTAACCTTATGTTTAAAACCTTCCAGGGCGTAACCGAGGATACGAAGGACGAAATTTACCTTCGCCCCGAAACCGCGCAGGGCATTTTTGTTAACTTTGCAAATATTCAAAGAACAACAAGAAAAAAAATTCCCTTCGGCGTTGCCCAGATAGGTAAATCCTTCAGAAACGAAATTACTCCCGGTAAGTTCATCTTCCGCGTTCGTGAATTTGAACAGATGGAGCTTGAATTCTTCTGTGAGCCCGATACCGACCTTGAGTGGTTTGCATATTGGAGAGGCTTCTGCCGCGACTGGCTCTATTCCCTCGGTATTAAAGAGGAAAACCTTCGCCTTCGCGACCATGAGCCCGAGGAGCTTTCGTTCTATTCAAAGGCGACGACCGACTTTGAATACCTCTTCCCCTTCGGCTGGGGCGAGCTTTGGGGCATTGCCGACAGAACGGATTATGACCTCACTCAGCACATCAACGTTTCAGGCAAAAACCTTGAATATTTTGACCAGACGACGGGCAAGAAATACATCCCGTACGTTATTGAGCCGTCGCTCGGCGTTGAAAGACTTTTCCTTGCAGTGCTTTGCGAGGCGTATGACGAGGAGGTTCTTGACGCAGAGAAGAACGATACAAGAGTTGTTATGCACTTCCACCCTGCTCTTGCTCCGTTCAAGGCCGCTGTTCTTCCGCTTTCAAAAAAGCTTAACGAGCAGGCCGAAAAGGTATTTGACGAGCTTTCAAAGAAGTTTTCGGTTGATTACGACGACGCAGGCTCAATCGGCAAGCGTTACCGCCGTCAGGACGAAATCGGTACGCCGTTTTGTATTACCTACGATTTTGAAAGCGTTGACGACGGCTGCGTAACGGTACGCGACCGCGACACTATGGAGCAGGTAAGGCTTCCGATAAGCGAGCTTGAAGCCTTCATTTCAAAGAAGCTTGAGTTCTGATAAAAACTTAATGCTGATACCAAGGGGCGCCCTGCAACAATATGCAGGGCGCCCCAAGCATTAGTATTTTATTGTAAACGGGAGGGCACGGAGACCCTCCCCTACAATCAATAAACCGACCAAGCCTTCCCCCTCGGGGGAAGGTGGCTGCCGCAGGCAGACGGATGAGGGGCAAAAAAACGGACGAGCAATACTCGTCCCTACGATGGGAGGGCGCGGAGACCCTCCCCTACAAAATTAAACGCCATTACGCATACCAAATGTATGGTTGACGGATGAGGGGCAAAAAATACGGGAGGGCGCGGAGACCCTCCCCTACAAGCTTATCTCTTCACCGCAACTGTATGCGGAATTTTCCCTCTTCTGTCGGCTTAACCCCCTAAAAGCTTTTTGTAAATTTCCAAATCGGCGTTTTTGAACACGTTAAAAATAACCTTAATTCGGCTGTTCGTTTCGGCCTTATATTTTTTAACGGTTTTAACAGCAACCTCCGC
Source organism: uncultured Eubacteriales bacterium (assembly GCA_900316345.1). Taxonomy (GTDB): domain Bacteria; phylum Bacillota; class Clostridia; order Oscillospirales; family Acutalibacteraceae; genus Eubacterium_R. The sequence continues at coordinate 7,305 of ONCR01000009.1, forward strand.
CGCTTCACTTTTCGGATAGCCGAAAACTCCCGTTGAAATACAGCAGAAAGCTATGCTTTCAAGCCCGTTTTCCTCGGCAAGCCTGAGACATTCAAGGTAGCAGGAGGAAAGAAGCGCTCTGTCTCTCGGGGTTACAACCGAATTAACAATAGGCCCTACGGTATGAATTACGCACTTGCTCGGCAGGTTATACGCAGGCGTAATTTTTGCTCTTCCCGTTGGCTCGTTTTTGCCCTGCGCCCTCATTATTTCGTTGCATTTAAGGCGAAGGCGAACGCCCGAAAAGGTGTGAATACAGTTATCTATGCACGCATGGCAGGGCGCAAAGCAACCGAGGAGCTGAGAGTTAGCGGCGTTTACTATTGCGTCGCATTCAAGAAGGGTTATATCCCCCTGCCAAAGGTAAAGCCCGCCGTCAAGCGGCGTTAAATCCGAAAGGGCTGTTGTTCCCTTTATGCGGATTTCCTCCTTTAAAAATTCGTCCTCAACTTCAAGGTATTCCCCGCTTATCGGTTCGGGCATACGGACGTTTACAAGCGAGCGGTAAAGGTCAAACTGCTCTCGACTGTCGCTCGGTATTTCAACGTTTTTATATTTTTTGTTTTCACCGAGAAGGTATTTAATTAACCAAATTCTTCTTTCGCTCTGATTCATAATTTTACACCAAAAAAGGCGGACTTAAAGCCCGCCTTAAATAATTATTACTTTCTTGTAATGCCCTTTGACGTCTTAAGGAATTCGTCGTCAGCAGGATAGTGGTTCTTATAGGAGATTGTAAGAGCCGCGCTCTTATCTCTGATAACCGTAACGTTAGCGTGAGTTACGTTAACGATTGAAATCATTTCGTAATCCGCTTCAACGATTTCCTTGGTCTTGGTATCAATCTTAACGATACCGGTACCGCCCTTATAAGTAACTCTTACGTTGTCGGTAGCGTCGCCCTGGCTGAAGCTTACAACGTTTATGCCTGCAACTACACCGCCGATATCGCCGAGAACCTCAAAGAAACGTCCCTGTGAATCCTCGCCTCTGATAGCCATTTCGGCAGCCTTGGGCTGAATGCCGATTTCGATTTTGCCTTCGCCGATATCCTTAACGTAGCAGGCAAGAACGTCTTCAGCAACTAAATGAGAAGTTCTGAAATCCCAATCATTCTTCTTGTGTTCATCTTCCTTGTTGTTGTCAAGGTCAGGGTTTCTGTTGTAGCAGGGAACAAGGCCGTAAGGAGTAGGTTTGAACATACCGCCAACGATGCCGGGAACGAGCTTATTAACGATAGCGTTTGCCTTGCCGTCAATAATAACGTCGCCTACGTCCATCTTCTCTGTACCGAGTAATTTATAATATGTAACTGTATTGCCGTTTTCTTCATACTGAGCTGTTAATGATTTTGTATAATCATAAGCCTCAACATAATACTTAACAACATCTTCCGGTTTATCAAACTTAACTCCGCCGTAGGTTCCTGCGGTGAATGTTTCGCTGAGAACTACCTTATCCTCACCGTCTGCGTCAACAGCAGAAGTGTCGGTAGCGGTCTTCTTCTCCCATTCGCCTGATTTGATGTCCTGAATAGCACCGATAACAGCTGTTGTAACATAAGAAACCTTAGCACATCCTGTAAAAGACGCAATAAGCGCTGCAACAAGAACTAAACAAACAATCGCTTTAACTGTTCTTTTCATAATTTGGGATTCCCCTTTCAAAAATCAATTGTCCTCTATTCACCATAGAAGAAAACATTACATATTAAATTTATTATAATTTTAACAAAAAGTCAATAGGTAAATATAAATAATTTATAAAACATTTTAAATCAACTTGATTTTTTTGTTGTTTAAAAGTATATATTGTGGTATAATCTCGGTAAGATACAAATCGGAGGTATTCATTATGAGATGTAAAAACTGCGGATTTGAAAACGACGAAAATTTATACATATGCCAGAACTGCGGCTCCCCCCTTTACGATGAGGACGAGCCCTCGGCCGCTGACGATTCCAAAACAGTTTTATTTAACCCGTTAACAATGGGCGTTCAGCAGGAGCAGGCCCCCGTTCAAAACCAAATGCAGGAGCCGCAACAGCCCTACAGAAATAACGCCGAAAGGCTTCAGCGCGAGCGTGAGGAGGAAAAGAAAAAACAGCAGCAGATAATTATTATCGTCGTTCTTTCAGTTGTTCTTGCCGCAATAGTTATAGGAACAATCATCGCCTTTGCAACAAGGGGCAAAAAGAACGATGAAGCGACTTCGCGCCCGAGCGTTACCGTTACTCAAAACGCGGAGGACACAAGCGAAAAAGAAAGCACAACCGAAGCCACGACAAAAGAAACCACAACAAAAGAAACGACTACTAAAGAAACAACCACAAAGGAAACCACAACAACAGCTAAAACCTTTAAGGTTACAACCACCTCAAACGAGGGCGGCGAAACCGAGGGCGACGGAAGCTATAAGCTCGGCGACAAAGCCGTTCTTATTGCCCGCGCCGATGACGGCTACGTTTTTGACGGCTGGTATATCAACAGCGAAAAGGTTTCTTCCGACGAGGTTTACAATTATGTTGTAACCAAGGATTCAACGGTTCAGGCTGTATTTGTTCCCGCACCGACTGAGCCCTCCGATCAGGATATAACCGACGGCACTTCGGATATTGACGTTATAGAGGACCAGGATTAATGACCCGTGCAGAAAAAGCAAAAGCGCTGTTTTTTGAAGGCTATAACTGCTCCCAGGCGGTTGCCGTTGCATTTGCCGACCTTATGGGGCTTGACGAAAAAACCGCGGCAAGATTTGTCAGCGGCTTCGGCGGCGGAATGGGACGGCTGCGCGAGGTTTGCGGAAGCTTTTCGGGCGTAGTTTTCGTTTTAAGCGTTCTTTACGGCTATGACGAAAAGGGCGATAACGAGGGTAAAAAAGAGCTTTACGCCCGTATTCAGATTCTTGCAAAAAGATTTGAAGAGGAAAACGGCTCTCTTGTTTGCCGCGAGCTTCTCGGCCTTAAAACAAAGGGCGCGGACAGCCCGATACCGGAAGCAAGAACGCCCGAATACTACAAAAAACGCCCCTGCCCCGACATCATTTATTCCGCGGCAAAAATACTTGAAGAATATATAAAAGAAGGTGAATAAATCACCTTCTTTTTTCTGTTACTTTATAAATTCTTCGGTAACCTTAACGATACCGTCCGCGCTTAAGCCGAACTGCTTTAACAAATCCTTTGCAGGGCCCGAGTGGCCGAATTCATCGTTAACGCCGATTCGCTTAACGGGGGTCGGGCATTTTTCGGAAAGGAGAGAGCATACCGCCTCGCCGAGGCCGCCGATTATGCTGTGCTCCTCAACCGTTACAACCTTGCCCGTCTTCTTTGCGGAAGCTGTAACAAGCTCCTCGTCAAGCGGCTTGATTGTTGCAATATTAATAATCTCGGCGTCAATTCCCTTTTCGGCAAGCGCCTTGCCTGCTTCAATAGCTTCGGCAACCATTAAGCCGTTTGCAATAATTGAAACATCCTTGCCCTCTTTGATTACCTCGCCCTTGCCGATTTCAAACTTATAGCTTTCATCGTGAAATACGGGAACGGCAAGCCTTCCGAAGCGAAGATAAACAGGGCCCTCGTAGGCGTAAGCCGCCTTAACCGCCTGTTTAGCTTCAACGTCGTCCGCAGGGCAGATAACAACCATGCCCGGGATTGAACGCATAAGCGCAAAATCCTCGCAGCACTGGTGGGACGCGCCGTCCTCGCCTACGCTGATGCCTGCGTGGGTTGCGCCGATTTTAACGTTAAGGTGGGGATAGCCTATGGAGTTCCTTACCTGCTCAAATGCTCTTCCCGCGGCGAACATAGCGAAGCTTGAAGCGAAAGGAACAAGCCCCATAGTTGAAAGGCCCGCCGCGACGCATACCATATTTGCCTCGGCTATTCCGCAATTAATATGGCGTTCGGGATACGCCTTTTTGAATATACCCGTTTTTGTTGCAGCCGAAAGGTCTGCGTCAAGAACAACAAGCTTGTCTGCGCCCTCAGCGGCAAGCTCCTTAAGAGCGTTACCGTAGCTTTCGCGCGTTGCAATATTCTTTATTTCAGCCATACCTTACGCCTCCAATTCCTTCATTTTTGCGTTTAATTCGTCCATAGCGATTTTGTATTCCTCATCGTTGGGCGCCTTGCCGTGCCAGCCCACCTCGTTTTCCATATAAGAAACGCCGAGGCCCTTAACGGTTTTCATAACGATAGCAAAGGGCTTGCCGCTGACGCCGTGGAATTTTTCAAAAGCCGAATCAAGCTCGTCAAGGCTGTTGCCGTTAACAACGCAAACCTCAAAGCCGAAAGCCTTAAGCTTTTCATCAATCGGCTCCGCGCTCATAACGTCCTCGCAAGCGCCGTCAATCTGAAGGCCGTTGCTGTCAATAATAACGCAGAGGTTATCAAGCTTATACTGGGCGGCAAACATAAACGCCTCCCAAACCTGGCCCTCCTCAATTTCACCGTCGCCGAGAAGGGTGTAAACGTTAACATCCTTATTGAGGTATTTTGCGCCCTTTGCCATACCTGCGGCGGCGCTTACGCCCTGGCCGAGCGAGCCCGTTGACATATCAACGCCGGGAACGGTGTTCATATTCGGATGGCCCTGAAGGTATGAATCAATATGGCGAAGCGTTTTTAAATCCTCAACCGGGAAAAAGCCCTTATAGGCAAGCGCGCTGTATAAGCCGGGAGCGCAATGCCCCTTTGAAAGAACGAAGCGGTCCCTGTTTTCCCACTTCGGTTCCGACGGGTTATACCTCATTTCCTTCCCGTAAAGGTATGCAAAAACCTCTGCGGCTGAAAGCGAGCCGCCCGGATGGCCTGCTTTGGCGTTATAGGTGCTTTCAATAATGCCCATTCTTATTTGATTGGCAAAAATTTCAAGCTCTTTTTTGAGTTGTGAATTCATAAAGCAATCTCCTTATTTTTGTTGAATATATTCTAACAAATATTTTTTAATGTTGCAACCACAATATACATAAAAAATCTGCCGCGTTAAAAAACGCGGCAGTAAATCCTATTTCTTTTTGCGGTTTTCCTTTTTGCAAAGCTTTTTAACGTCCTTGTTAAATCTTTGCGCGCTCTCGTCCCAGAATGAATAGGTTGAATCTCCGCGGTGGTCGGTAAGGTTATACGCGCTTTCAAGATACGCACCGAAATCCTTTGTAAGCTTCTTTGCTCCCCCAAAGTTAAGGTGGGTTCCCTTATCTCTGTAATCAAGCTGTGAATCAAGCCCGATTTCCTCCCACATAAGGTTATAATCAATAAAGCTTACGCCGTATTCTTCGGCAAGCGCGGCAACGGTATTATGCCTTTCCATACACCAGGATTTCGGGCAGGGAACGCATATCCAAAGAACCTCCGAGCCGTTCTCTTTACAAATTGACATAAACCTTTCAATATTATCAAGGTCGTTCTTTTTAATAGGCTCCTTATTATCCGAGGGCTTCATATAATCCGCAGGGTCAAAAGGCCTTACGGCAACGCTTAAATGATAGCCGTGTGAATTCGGGTCCGATACGTTTTTGTTCTTACCCGAAATCATGGTTTTCCATCTGTCATGGAAGCTGAACACCGGAAAAAGGCCGCTTACAAGGTCCGTTCCGTTTTCCGGGTCGGCAATATCAAAGAAGGTGTCAAGCGTCTTTTCGCTTTCAAAATCAAATTCGGTATTATCCCTGTCGGGCACGCCGCGGTAAAACATATCGGTTTCAATAACAACGAGCTGAGGCTTCTGAGTTTCATAAACCCTTTTAAGGTATTTTATGGAATTATTAACCGTCTGGCGCGGTGCTCCGATAAGCGTTGAGGTATAGCCCTTGCTCTCCCAAAGCTTTGAGGGAACGATTGCCGAATACATATTACTGTCGCCGACAACTACCACGTCAATAGTGTTATCGGGTTCGGTTAAAAACGAATAGGCGTTTGCAAATTTGTTAGCATAGGTTGCCGCGGCTCCCGTTGAAAAAACGGTAACCGAAAGCACTTGCAAAATCAGCGCAAGCACCATTAAAAACGATATGATGATTAAGAAGGGCTTAATCATTTTTTTGTTAAAATCAATAAACTTCATAGCTAAAATCAGAAATTTGCATAAATTAAATCAACAACACCGTAGCCCTCGCCGTATGCGCCGGCTATAACAACAATAAGAATTGCAACAAGGTAACCTATATACCTTGCCCAGAGCGGAAGCCCTGAAATTCTTTCGGCAACATCAGTGCCCTTTTCGCGCTTAAGGCTTACGGCAAATACAACCGCCGCGCCGATAATAATTATAGCGTAATCGAAAAGGTCAAGCCCGAATTTGCCGCCGTGGCCGGGTATAAGCACGGTAAAGTTCGGATTTGAAAAGATTGAAACGAACATACGCCCTGCCTGAGCAAGCGAATCCGCGCGGAAAATAAGCATTCCGAAGTTAACGATAACAAAGGTGCGAAGCATTTTAAAAACGCCGTAGCCCTTTGAGCTTCTGTCAAGCTTAAGCTTTTTACAAAGCTTTTCAAACATCGGCTCGCAAAAGCTTCCGAGCATCATCAAAACGTAGTAATAAAGCCCGTAGGTAATATACTTCCAGCCCGAGCCGTGCCAGAAGCCGTTTGTAAACCAAACGAAAAACAGCGCAACCGAGGTGGGAATAAGATTTGCGTAATAGGGGCTGAACTTCTTTCTGGCGGATTTTGCGGCGTTCATAAACGGCTTTGAAAACGAGATTGAATAAAAAATATAATCCCTTAAAAATGCGCCGAGAGTGATGTGCCATCTCTGCCAGAATTCGTTAATGGATTTAGAGAAGAAGGGGCGCTCAAAGTTTTCGGGAAGCTTAAGCCCCATCATATTGCCAAAGCCGCATACAACGTCCATAACGCCCGAAAATTCAAAGTAAAGCTGAAGCGTATAAAAAAGAATTGCGGCAACAACGGCAACGCCCGAATATCTTGAATCGTGGTCAAAAACGGCGTTAACAAATTCCGCAGCCCTGTCGGCAACAACAATCTTTTTAAACAGTCCCCAAATAATTCTCTGGGTTCCGAGCTCAAAGCTGTGAGCGTCAAAGCTCTTTCCCTTTTGAAGCTGAACGCCGAGGTCGTCATACCTTGCAATAGGCCCTTCAACAATGGTAAGCATAAACGAAAGGTAAAGCGAAACGCGAAGCACGTTTTTTTCCGCCTCAAACTTACCGCGGTAAATATCAACAAGATAGCTTATCGCCTGAAGGGTGTAAAACGAAATACCGAGCGGCTGAAGAATTTTCACCTCGTTAATCGAGGCGCCGAAAATTCCGTTAACGGTATCAATAAAGAAATTTGAATACTTGCAAACAAGAAGAATGCCGGCCGAAACAATTATTCCGACGGCAAGCACGGCTGATTTATAAGAGCCGTATTTCTTTTTAAGGGCCTTTCTTTCATCGCGCGACGCGCCCTTTTTCTTTTCCTTAAAGCTGTTTTCAAGCCTTTGAAGAAGCATGCCCGCTCCCCATACAACCACGGTTGAGGCTATCAGCGGAACAACGTTTCCCTTGGCTGAAATAAAGTAAAACGCATATGAACCCACAAGAAGAACGGCCCATTTCGCCTTGGGCGGAAACAGGGTGTAAAAAATGCAGGTTATACCGAAATACAGTATAAAGAACACAAACGAGGTATAGGTAATCATTTATCAGTCCTCGTCTTCAAGCCTTTCAATAAGTGCTTTAATTGCGCCTACGGTCTGAAAATTTTCGGGGATAACGTCAGTTGCGGAAATATCAACGTCAAATTCATCGGTAAGCTCTGCAACAAGCGAAATCATCGCCATGCTGTCTAAAATCTTTTCGTCAAGAAGGCGTGTGTTTTCGTCAATTGCAACGCCGGGCTTGATTCCCTCTAAAATTGAAATAATGGTTTCCATAATTATTCTCCTATTCCTTATTAATTATTCCTTTGATTTATCCTTTAAAAGCTTTCTGTCAATCTTGCCGTTTTGGTTGTGCGGCATAACCGAAAGCTTAAATACCTTATTAGGCATTAAATAGCTTGTAAGCTTTGTTGCAAGGGCAGCCATAAGCTTATCCTCCTTGCAGCGGTTAGCAGTATAAAACAGAACTATTTTATCGTTTTCATCGTCAAATACGCAGGCGCATTCGTTAACGCCCTCAACCGAGCTTACCGCCGCTTCGATTTCGCCAAGCTCAATACGGTAGCCCATATGCTTAATCTGGTAATCCTTACGGCAGATATAGCTTATCTCGCCGTTTTCCTCAAGGCGAACAAGGTCGCCCGTTTTATATACCCTTTCGGGATAGGCGGTGTTAAGCGGATTTTGAACAAATGCCTCCGCTGTTTTTTCGGGGTTGTTATAATAACCGAACGCAAGGAACGAGCCTCTTGCGTAGAGCTCTCCCTCCTCGCCTACAGCCGCCTCTTCGCCCTTTTCGTTAACAATAAAAACGTTGCAGTTATCGCAATGCCTTCCTATCGGGAGCGATTCGCCGTCGGTAAAACGCCTGTCAACGATGTAGTAGGTGCAAATATCCGTCGTTTCCGTAGGGCCGTAAAGGTTTGCAAAAAGAATATCCTCGCCGAGGTTGTCGCGCCAATAGTTAAGGTGCTTTACGGGCATAACCTCGCCTGCAAATAAAACGGTTTTAAGATATTCGGGCTTCGCAATTTCAAATAGCTTGAAGGATGAAACTATCGCCATAGCCGACGGAACCCAGTATATAGTATTAACCTTATATTCGTTTAAAAAGCCGATAAGCTTAATCGGGAAGGTGAAAAACGGCTTGGGAATTATTACAAGCGTTGCGCCCGCCCTTAAGGTTGAATATACGTCCGTTACGGACATTGAAAAGTAAAACGGGGTTTGATTACCGAAAACGGTATCCTCGTTAATATTAAAGGTTTTAACCGCCCATTCGCTGTAGGCGATAACGTTTCTGTGGGAAAGAAGAGCGCCCTTCGGCATTCCCGTTGAGCCCGAGGTATAAAGCGCGTAAAGCGGGTCGGTATCAATCTGCTCGTCCCTTACGGCGCAAAGAATTTCATCGTCCGCTTCGCACTCGACGGCCTAAAAAAATAAAAAAACATCAGGTATTCCAAGCTGCTTTGCCGAATCAAGATATTTGCTGTCAGTAATAACTGCCGACGGGTTGAGAGAGGAGAAAATTTTGGAAATTCGTTCAATCGGCATCTCACTGTCAACAACGGCATAAAAACAACCGGCGTAAACAATGCCAAGCATTGACGCCACGGTTTTTACGCTTTTATCAAGATAAATAGCAACCGGCTTTTTCCCGATGTTTTCTTTGGCTAAATAAGTTCCGATGCTCCTTGCAGCGCTGCAAAGCTCACCGTATGTTAATGAAGAGTTTTCGTCTATAAAGGCCTTTTTGCTTTCAAAGCGCTTAACGTCGGTCTCAAGAAATTCAAGTATGTTTTTCAATATAGCTCTCCTGTTTCAGGTTAATTCTAAACGCTGATATAAAATTCAGCGTTAAGTAAAAATTAAGATTTTTCAAAGATATAAAATTACTGTCTGTAAGAACTATAACTTTATATCACAGAGCTTATATAAAGTCAATAAACAATTTGTAAACACTCTTCTATATATAAGTATTGAAAAATCTTAATTTGTTACATTTATTTTTGTTTTTTTTACATTTTTATTATAACGTTCTGACAATCAGTCAACCTGTGTATAAAAAACATCCAGAACCGTTTCCATAACACTCTCTTCATCGGGGTAGAACTCCGCATGAACAACGTTAGGCATAAGCGGGTCCTGCGACGCCTTCATCTCGCCTTTAATAGTATAGGTTTCAAAATCGTTAATCCCCTTCTGAAGAAGAAGCGAGGCAAGGTAGGTAGCGTTGCTGAGCGTCAGATTTGTTCTTGAGTAGCTTGACGCCGTGTTGTAAAGATTGTTAACAACGGCGAAGTTATTGATAACCGACGGAAGAAGCCGGCTTGCGTACGCCTTAACGTACTGAATCTGGCGGTCGGTTCTTTTAAGCGAAGCGTCAAGGCTGTCAAGGCTTCTGAGCCTTACGTATTTTTCAGCCATTTCGCCCTTAAGCGTTACCGTGTCGCCCGTCTTAATCCCTTCGTCCGGAAAATCGAAAAGCGAGGTAAGCTTAACGCCGCCGATAGCATCGTTAAGCGGAGCGATACCGTCAAGGTCGAGCGCAAAATATTTATGAATCGGAACGTTATAAAGTATTCTGCTCATTGCGTCAATCGTGCTTTCACAGCTCTTTACCGCGCCGTCGCCGTAAGCGTAGGCAAGGCAGAGCTGAGCCTTTTCGGTTCTTATAAGCACGCCGCTTTCGGGGCTGTAAACCTCAATATCAACCATTGTATCACGCGGAAGGGCGATTACCTTTGATTTGCCCGTTTTGGTATCAACGGTAACTATAATATCCGCGTCGGCGGCGCCTACGAAATCGGTATTATCAACCGTTTCAAGCGTTCTTTGGTCAACGCCGAGGAAGCCGATTGAAACAACGTCGCTGTTAAATTTATAGGTATGGCCCTTATATTCAACCGTTTCGTGGTAGGTTGTGTTGCCTTCGGTTTTGGGAAGGACGTCGTTTTTACCCATATGGCGAAGGATAAAGAAGCCTGCTATAACAACGATGATAGCAAGAAGAATTACTATGATTATGCCTATTGCGATTTTTGCAGGCAGCGGAAGCTTCTTCTTTTTTGAAGAGTGATGATGTCTTTTTGAGCTCTTTGAAGAGCGGTGAGAGCTTCCCGAAGAGGAATGGTGATGATGGTGGTGATGGTGAGAGGAGGCGCCGCTGTCGCCGCTTGAAGCTGAGGCCTCGGTCTTCTTTTCCGAAGAGGAGACGCCCCTTCTTGCCTTATCCTTATCAACAACCCTGAAATCGGGGCTTTCGTCCGCTACGCTCTCCTTAACGGGCTCCGCCCCGGGGGCAAAGCCGAAAAGCTCGTCGCGCGAGTTGTTATTTAAATTGGGGTCAATCGGTTTTTTCATTTTTAACTAATACTCCACAAACTAAATATCTGCTGCTGTCCTGATGTGTTATACAGGTTGAAAGAACAACTATTTTACTTGAAAGCGTAAGCTCGACGCCTAAATCCTTTCTAACGTTTTTCATCGTTGTAAGCGGATTTCTTACCATCTGAACGAAGCTGTCAAACACGGCGTTATCCTGAAAATCAAAGCTGTTCATAATGTGCCTGTCGTCATATTTGAAGGCTGAAATGATTCGGTAGGTAAGCCTTGAATCGGGGGTGTAAATATAGAAGTTTTTATGTTTTGAAAAGAAGTCGGAATCCTCAAAATAATGAAGCGTCGTGAACATCGTATCGCTGTAGCCGTTATGGCCGTAGATAAGGGTAACCCTGTCCCTGAAGCTCTTCGTGTTGCACATTTCGGTATAAATTGCGCCGCTTGAAACCCACGATTTATCCTTGGCGGAATGCTTAAGGTAAAATTCATCGCTTACCGCGCTTTGAACTATAGGATAATCAACCTTCGTTCCGGGAACCTTAATCCAGGCATAAACCTCTTCGTTTTCCGCCTGAAGGGAGGCAAAATCAATCGGGTTTTTAAGCGTTTCGCCGGGCTTTACGGTTTCCTCCTCGGAATACTCCTCAACGGTGGTTGAAGGGGCTTCCTTTTCGGCCTGTGCCTGATTGAAGAAATAATAGCCCGTATACAGCGCTCCGAAAAGAATCATTATAACGGCGATAACCGTTAATATAAGGCGTTTCTTCTTTCTGTTTTCACTGTTATTATTGCTCATTTTATATCACCATATAAAAAAGCCCATAACCAAAAGTTACGGGCTTTGGGCTCATAGTAAAATTATTCAGCGTCTTCCTTCTTCTTAAGAGCGGTAAGAATAGCTGCGCCGGCGCCCATTGCTGCAATGCCTGCTGCGGAAGCTGCACCGGTCTTGGGTGATTTTTCTTTATCGCCCTTCTTGGTGGTTTCGCTGGTTGTTTCTTCCTTAACGATAGCGTTTGCAATAACGTCGCCTTCATAATCTTCCGAAACAAGGATAGTTATATTGTTACCCTTTTCGGAGATGATTTCATAATCAACGCCCTCTTCCATACCGGGGAATTCCCAGCCGATAAGCTCGCCGTCGCCGTCATAGGTGAAGGTAATTTTTCTCGGGTCGTCAGGGTCTCTTTCATATGAAACACCTGTTGAGGTTTTGCCGTTAACCTCAAGAATAATCTTGTTCTGCTTTGTTGTAGATTCAATACTTCCTACAGCAGCGAAAGCGTTAATGCTTGCAACGCTTACGGAAAGGAGCATTACTAACGAAAGAACGATTGAAAGTAACTTCTTCATAATAAACACCTCAAATTGATATGGATATTAATCCAACATAATTAATCAAATAGATTATAGCATATTAATATTTATTTGTAAAGTAATTTTTTAATTAAATTCATTTGTAAAAATTTGGCTGATAATTAGTATATGCCGCTGACGTAAACAACAATATATAGTTTACGATAATTGCGCCTTGCCCGTGCAGAGCTCGTAGTACCTGCCTTTTTGTTCAAGAAGGTCAAAATGGTCGCCGCGCTCAATGATTTCTCCGTTTTCAAGAACCATAATCGCGTTTGAATTACGTACGGTTGAAAGCCTGTGGGCAATAACGAACACCGTTCTGCCTACCATAAGGCGGTCCATACCGTGCTCAATATGCGCTTCCGTTCTCGTATCAACCGATGAGGTTGCCTCGTCAAGAATCATAACGGGCGGGTTTGCAACCGCCGCGCGCGCAATAGCAAGAAGCTGGCGCTGGCCCTGCGAAAGGTTTTCGCCGTCGCCCGTGATTTCGGTTTCGTAGCCCTTTTCAAGGTGTTTGATAAACGAATGGGCGGAAGCGAGCCTTGCCGCTGCAATACATTCCTCGTCGGTTGCGTCAAGCCTGCCGTAGCGGATATTATCCATAATCGTTCCCGTAAACAGGTGGGTATCCTGAAGCACCATTGCAAGCGACCTTCTGAGGTCCGCCTTTTTAATGCGCTTTATATTGATTCCGTCATAGGTGATTTCGCCCTCCTGAATATCGTAAAAACGGTTAATCAGGTTAGTAATCGTTGTTTTGCCCGCGCCGGTTGAGCCTACAAAGGCAATTTTTTGCGAAGGCTTGGCGTACAGGCTTATATCGTGAAGAACGGTTTTGCCCTCAACGTACGCAAAGCTTACGTCGCTGAAAACAACCTTTCCCTCAACGGGAATCCTTTTATCGCCGTCAACCCAGAACCAGCATTTTCCGTTTTCGCCGTCTGTCTCTTCAAGGGTAACCGTGCCCTCGTCGATTTCGCTTGGCTTATCCATTATTTCAAACACGCGTTCCGCGCCGGCAAGGGCGGAAAAAATGTTATTCATCTGGTTCATAATCTGGTTAATCGGCTGGGTGAACTGCTTAAGCGAGTTAAGGAAGGTAAAGAACGTTCCTATCCCTATCATTCCGTTAAGCGCAAGAAACGCGCCAATCATTGAAACGGTTGCGTAAGACGCGTTATTGATACCCGTTGAACAGGGGCCCATAATGCCCGAATAGAAATTTGCGTTTGTCGCGGTTTTTCTGTAATCCTCGTTAAGCCTGTCAAAATCCTCCTTGGCGCTTTGCTCGTGGTTGAAAACCTTAACAACCTTCATACCCTCAATCGTTTCCTCAATATTGCCGTTCATCTTTCCGAGAGCGGCCTGCTGAAGCTTAAAGTATTTACGCGTTTTCTTTGCAATTGAGGTTGAGCTTATAAGCATAATAATAAGAAAAACAAAGGCAACGAGGAACAGCCTCCATTCAAGCCTTACAAGCATAATAATATAGCCCGCAAACATAAAAACGGAGGAAACAAGCTGAACGACGGATTGCTCAAGCATCATCTGAATATTATCAACGTCGTTCGTGAAACGGCTCATAACCTCGCCGTGGGTCTGGGCGTCAAAATAGCTCAGCGGCAGGGTTTGCATATGGTCAAAAAGCTCCTTGCGGATAAGGTTTGTTGTTGAATACGAAAGCTTAACCATAATGCGCGACTGTATAAAGGTAAACAGCGACGCGCCTACATACAGCGAGGAAACGATGAAAAGATTCTTAGCAAGAAGCTTAATTCCCTCGGTTTTAAAGGTTCCGTCAGATATAGTTTTTGCAACGTCGTCAAGTATCGGCTTAAGCCAGTATGACGCACCGATTGAGCATACGGTTGAAAGGATGAGCGCAGTGAAAACAATCGCCAGAAGCGCTTTTCTTCTTCCGAAATACCTAACTATGCGAAGGGCGGTTTTGCCTGCGTTTTTAGGCTTAACAACGCCCGGATTTCTTTCTCCCGGTCCCGGCATTATTCACGCACCCCCTTCTGCTGAGTTTCGTATATTTCCTTATAGATTTCGTTATCCGCCATAAGCTCTTCGTGCGTTCCCGTGCCTGCGATTTTACCGTCGTCAATAACGAGTATTTTATCCGCGTTTTGCACGGATGAAATGCGCTGTGCAATAATGAACACCGTTGTATTCTTAAATTCGCCGTAAAAGCTTTCGCGGATTTTCGCCTCCGTTGCGGTGTCAACGGCGGAGGTGCTGTCGTCAAGAATAAGGATTTTCGGCTTTTTAATCATAGCCCTTGCAATACAAAGCCTTTGCTTCTGTCCGCCCGAAAGGTTAAGTCCGCCCTGGGAAAGGTCGGTATCGTAGCCATCGGGCTGTTCAAGCACGAAGCCGTGCGCCTGCGCGGATTTACACGCGGCGATAATCTCCTCGTCCGTTGCGTCTGCCTTGCCCCAGCGGATGTTTTCTTTAATCGTTCCCGAAAAAAGAACGTTTTTCTGAAGCACAACGCCTATAATATCGCGAAGGGCGGTCAGGTCGTAATCCCTGACGTCAACTCCGTCAACAAGAACCCTGCCTTCGCTTACGTCGTAAAGCCTCGGAATAAGATTTACGAGGCTTGATTTTCCGCAGCCCGTTGAGCCGATAATTCCGATAACGGAGCCGGGCTCGGCCGTGAAGCTTATATTTTCAAGGACGTTATCGTTTTCAAGATAACCGAAAGAAATGTTGTCAAATTCTACCTTTCCCCTGCTGTTTTCGGGAACGAATGGGTTTTCGGGATTTTCAATGTCTATTTTTTCGTCAAGCACTTCAACAACTCTGTCGCCGCAGGCCTTTGCCCTTGCAATCATAATGAACATCATTGAAACCATCATTATGTTCATAAGCACCTGAACGATGTAGTTTGCAAAAACGCTGATTTCGCCTACGTCCATATTGCCTGCGTAAGCGTCGTTTGCGCCTTTATAATAGACGTAAATTATAATTCCGTTCATCATCAGCATAAGAAGGGGCATAATTGAAACAATAAGCCCTGCCGCCTTTGCGCCCTGCTTTGCAAGGTCGTCGGAAGCGAAGTGGAATTTATCTTTTTCCCTGTCCTCGCGAACATATGCCTTAACAACCCTTATACCGATAAGGTTTTCCTGAACGACGCGGTTAACGTTGTCTATTTTTTTCTGCATTCTCTGGAAAAGCGGAAAGCCGAACTTAAGCCCTAAAACAACTATTAGCGCGATTACCGGCAAAACGGCAAGAAGCACGAGCGAAAGCCTCGGGTTAATCCTTACCGCCATTACTGCCGCAACAATAAGAAGCGCAGGTGCTCTGAAAAGCATACGAAGCCCGAAAAGCAGCGTATTTTGAAGCGCGGTTATATCGTTTGTCATTCTTGTTGTAAGCGACGAGGTTGAAAAATTATCAATATTTTTAAACGAAAAATCGCTTACCTTTTTATAAACGTCCTGCCTTAAGCGGTACGAAAACCGCTGCGCCGCAACTGAGGAGGCCTTCATCGTTCCTATACCGCCCGCAAGGCCTATTATTGCAAGAAGGAACATACCGAGCCCGAACTTAAGGATAACCGTTTTATCCGCCGTTCCGCCCTCAACGCTGCTGTGAAGCAGCTCCGCGAGCTTTGGCATTGAAAGCTCGCACGCCGCCTCTATTATCATACCCGAAGCGGATATAACGCACAGCAGCCATAGCCCTTTCATATATTTTGCAAGTTTCTTTATCAAATTATCACTTCCAAAATTAAATTATACACAATTGATTTGTTATTATATCACAACTTTCTTTTATTATCAACCTTTTGTATTAAATAATAATGTTGCGAACGGGCGTCTTATATGCTAAAATAAGTCATTGTAAAAGAGGTATTTATAATGGATTATAATTTATGCGACAGTAAAACAATAAACCGTCTTTTATCAGCGCACGGCTTTAAATTTTCAAAGGCCCTGGGCCAGAATTTTATTGTTGACGAAGAGGTATGCCCCGCAATGGCAAAGGCGCTTTGCGCCAACAAAAAGACTCTCGTTATTGAAATCGGCCCCGGAATAGGCGTGTTAACAAAGGAGCTCTGCAGGGTTGCCGGCAGGGTTTGCGCAATTGAGCTTGATAAACGGCTTTATCCCCTGCTCGGCGAAACGCTCGGCGATTATAAAAACTTTGAGCTTGTTGAGGGCGACGTTATGAAGCTCGATTTAAAAAAGCTTATTGAGGAAAAAAGCAGGGGCTTTACAAGCGTAAAAATCTGCGCCAACCTTCCGTATTACATAACCTCTCCCGTAATTATGCTTCTTCTTGAAAGCAGGCTTCCCGTTGACGAGATTATAGTTATGGTTCAGCGCGAAGCGGCGGACAGGCTTTGCGCCGAAGCGGGAACGCGAAACAGCGGGGCCGTCAGCGCGGCCGTTCAGTATTACGGCAGCTCTGAGATTCTTTTTGACGTCGGGCGCGAAAGCTTTATGCCTTCGCCGAAGGTTGACAGCGCGGTAATAAAAATAACGCCTTACACTCAACCGAAATATTCCGTTAAGAACGAAAAGGCGTTCTTTACGCTTGTAAAGGCGGCGTTTTCGCAAAGAAGAAAAACCGCTGTCAACTCCGTTTCGGCAACGCTGAAAATCCCGAAGGAAAGGGTGGCTTCGGCGCTCAGAGAGCTTTCGCTTGACGAAAATATCCGTGCGGAAAAATTAACTATGGAGGACTTTGCGGCTCTGAGCGAAACGCTTGTTGAGCCGCAGAAAGCTAATGAAGGATAATACACTTGTTTTCAGCGATTATAAAATTCCCAAGGCGGTAGCAACGCTTGCTCTTCCGTCAATGCTCGGAATGCTTATCAATATTGTTTATAACCTTGC
The DNA here is from genome assembly GCA_900316345.1 of uncultured Eubacteriales bacterium. Lineage (GTDB taxonomy): Bacteria > Bacillota > Clostridia > Oscillospirales > Acutalibacteraceae > Eubacterium_R. The sequence goes on from ONCR01000009.1 coordinate 24,516, forward strand.
GGATACCTTTTTTGTAGGTCAGACGGGCGACGCAAACCAGGTTTCCGCCGTTTCGGTTGCAATGCCGCTGTTTCTGTTTTTCCTTGCAATAGGTAACCTTTTCGGCGTTGGCGGCTGCGCGTTTATCAGCCGTTCGCTCGGCGAGGGAAAAAGGGATAAAATCAAAACGATTTCCTCGTTTTGCATCTATACCGGCATTGCGGTCAGCATAGCTTTTGCAATTCTGTTTCTGCTTTTCAGAAGGCCCGTGCTCTATCTTGTCGGAGCGTCCGACGCAAGCATCGGATTTGCAAGCGATTATCTGTTCTGGGTAGCTCTCGGCGCGCCCTTCATCGTTTCGTCAATAATGACGGGTAACCTTATCAGGGGCGAGGGCGCGGCAAAACAGTCAATGCTCGGAATGGTGATCGGCCAGCTTGTTAATATCGTTCTTGACCCGATATTTATTCTCGGCAGCGGCGACAGCCTTTTCGGCTTTACGCTCCCCTTCGGGCTCGGTAAGGGCGTTGCGGGCGCAGCGATAGCAACCGTGCTCGGCAATATCGTTTCGGTTCTTTACTTCTTAAGCTACTTCCTGCGCGGGAAGTCAATTCTTTCAATTACGCCCTCGCGCTTTTCGGCAAAGGGCGGAATACTTAAAGGCGTTATAAGCGTAGGCGCTCCCGCCGCGCTCAATAATCTTCTTATGAGCCTTTCAAATATCGTTATAAATATGTTCCTTTCTCACTACGGCGACGAGGCAATCGCCGCAATGGGCGTTGCAATGAAGGCTAATATGCTTGTTGTTATGCTTCAGCTCGGCCTTGCGCAGGGAATTCAGCCGCTTGTAGGCTATTGCTACGGCGCTAAAAACTACACGCGAATGAAAAAATCCATTCGTTTTTCAATGCTCTGCAACATAGCAATCGGCGCTACCGTAACCGTTATTTATATCTTTGCAAGGCGGCAGGTTATCGGCTCGTTTATTGAAAACGAAAAGGTTATTGAATACGGCGTTAAAATGCTTACCGCGCTGATGAGCTCGGGCGCGCTGCTCGGCGTTATGTTTATAATTAACTTCTCCTTCCAAGGTATGGGAAAGGGCTTTCAGTCGCTGTTTCTCGCTGTCGGAAGGCAGGGGCTTATTTACCTTCCGCTTCTGTTTATAATGGATAATATTATCGGCCTGGAGGGCCTTATCTGGGCGCAGCCTGCGGCTGACTTTGTATGTATTATTGCAAGCCTTATAATGTATAAAACCGTTTTAAACAAGCTTGAAAGAAGCAAGCTCGGAGAACGCTATGAACAACAGTAAAATATCACATCATATTGAACTTAAAAACACCTCTGTAACCGACAGCTTCTGGAAAGCAAAAAGAGAGCTTGTAAGAACAGAGGTTATCCCCTATCAGTACGAAGCCCTTAACGACAGAATTGAGGGCGCCGAAAAAAGCTACTGCATTGAAAATTTTGTTAAGGCTTCAAAAGTCGCCCGGCAAATAAAAGAGGGAAAAAGCGTTCCCGTTTATCCTGCGGATAAATGGTATTATAACGGCGAAAATGCCGAAGAGGGTGCCTTTCACGGCTGGGTTTTTCAGGACAGCGACGTTTATAAATGGCTTGAAGCCGTAGCGTATTCGCTTGAAAGCTGCCCTGACCCCGAGCTTGAAGCAAGGGCGGATAAGCTGATTGATTTAATCTGCTCCGCACAGCTTGAAAACGGGTATCTTGACACGCTTTACATAATCAACAACCGAAACGAAATCTTTGCTAATCTTAAGGATTTTCACGAGCTTTACTGCTTCGGCCACCTTGCGGAGGCGGCTGTTGCATACTACAATTCAACCGGCAAAAACAAGCTTCTTAACGCCGCGCTTCGCTTTGCGGATTTAATATGCGCCACCTTCGGGAGCGATAAAATCAAGGGCTACCCCGGCCACGAGCTGGCCGAGCTTGCGCTTGTAAAGCTCTATGAGGTAACGGGCGACAAAAAGTATCTTGACGAAGCCGGCTTCTTTATTGAAGAACGCGGAAAAAAGCCGTATTATTACGACCTTGTTCTCGGCAGGGAAACCGTTGAGGATAATTACCACTATAACCAGGCGCATATGCCGCCGAGAGAGCAGAGAGAGGCTGTCGGCCATGCTGTCAGGGCTGTTTATCTTTATTCGGGAATGGCGGACGTTGCAAGGCTTAACGGTGATGAAGGGCTTTACTCTGCCTGCAGGGCTCTTGCGGATAATATAATTGATAAAAAGATGTACGTTACGGGCGGAATCGGCTCAACTCCCGACGGCGAGGCCTTCGGCGCAGAATATGAGTTGCCTAACGGTACAGCCTACTGCGAAACCTGCGCTTCAATCGGATTAATGTTTTTTGCAAGGCGTATGCTTGAAATTGAGCCGAATGCAAAAATCGCAGCGGCGGCGGAAAGAGCGCTGTATAACACCGTGCTTTCGGGTATGGCGGAGGACGGAAAAAGCTTTTTCTACGTCAATCCGCTTGAGGTCGTTCCCGACGAAGTCCGTACCGATACAAAAAAATTCCACGTCAAAACCGTTCGTCAGAAGTGGTTCGGCTGCGCCTGCTGCCCTCCTAACCTCGCAAGGCTTCTGAGCTCGCTCGGCGAATACGCTCTTACCGAAAATGACAGCGCCGTTTACGTTCACCAGTATATCGGCGGAAGCTATAAAACGAAAAACGCCCTGCTGGAGCTTGACTCCGATTATGCCGAAAGCGGAAGAGTCAGGCTTTCAATAAACCCGAAAAAAACGTTTACTCTTGCGCTTCGTATACCCGAACAGAGCGAAGGATTCGCCGTTTCGGCTGAATATAAAACAGAAAACGGCTATGCCCTGATAAGCATAACCGAAAAATGCGTAATTGAGCTTGGTTTTAATTTTAGGCCTCGCCTTGTAAAAAGCAGCGATAAGGTAGTTGCTAACCGCGGAAAGGCGGCTGTAATGCGCGGCCCCTTCGTCTATTGCGCCGAAAGCATTGATAACGGCGAAAAGCTTGATGAATTAAGCATTTCCGAGCCGCCCGTTTTTGAATACGAAAACGAAAAGCTGACTGTCGACGGTTACCGAAAGGATAAAAGAATAAAAATAAGGCTTATACCTTATTATAAATGGGCAAACCGCGGCGAAAACGAAATGCGCGTTTACCTGAAATTGCGCCAAAATAAAGGATAGCGGGGATATTTATGTTGTTTGAAAATGAAAGCTACTCTGAAAAAATCCTCCAAATCATTATGCAATCAATTTACCGTAGGGACGACCATCGGTCGTCCGCTTTGCTAAAAACTTAAAATTAAAAAACAGATTCCGAAGAATCTGTTTTTTTAATTCAGTTATCAGTAATTAATATTGCATAATCCTTTGCGTTAACTATACCGTCGTTATTCAAATCAAACGGCGGAAAATCACGATTTATATAATTTGAAAAGCTGACTATGTAATCGCTATGGCATTTGGAGCAATGCAGGGTGATTATCGTATCGTTGAATATACTATTATAACTGCTGACAGTCCATTCGTGCTCACAGCCGTTATCGGGTTCGGTAACGGCGCTGCGGCTGACGGTTACAGGTTCGGATTTAAAGAGCATACCGTCGATATTCACTACGGCTCGTACGATTTGTTCTTCATCACTGTCGGTTTGATAACTGAAATAAGTAGTGCCGTTTTCTGTATGAACAGTATCTGCCGCTACCGTTTCACCGTCAACCTCAAATGAATAGGTTATACTGCCTGCACACTGTTCAATTTCATCAATGTTTTCCCAGAAAAACTCAAAGCATAACTGATTATTTTTCATATATGAAAACTTAAGCTTAACTAAATAATCAGAAGGAATAAACCTCATATTATTAACATAATTTGAGTTACCTAAATTGGGGAATCCCGTTTTTGCAAACTCTTCAGCATATGAGCCTTTTGGTGCAACTATTGTACAATTTTGGTCATGGTACCAAGTTATTTCATAATCTGTAAATCTCTCACTCAAATAGATGGTCAATTTTTCACTTACAACCGGTAAATCTTTTGTTGATATTAAAGATGGCAAAAACAAAGTTTCAATTTCTTCATTCTCTTCAGTCCAACGAAATGCGTGTTCACCTATTTCAGTTACAGAAGGCAAGTATAAGGTTTTCAATTTCCTACATTCATCAAATGCCTCTTCTCCGACAGTAGCAGCGTTTTTCAGTATTACAGTTTCAATTTTGCTATGTGAAAATGCATGATGCTCAATATCCGTAAAACTGTCATTATCTATTTCTTTCAGTCCTGTTGAATGGAATAAATATGCAGTTATAGGACCGTGATATTGTGGAATACTTAATGACTGAAGATTACTTGTAGATTCAAAAACATCCTGGCCTAAATAAACTAATTTGGGGAAACTTAACTCTCTTACAGTAAAACATGTTTGAAGAGCAGACATATATAAACTTTCAACTTTTGGAAGTGAGATTACTTCACACCTGGTTTCCAATGAGAGTCCGCAAGTATAAACAGTAATAACATTAGGAAGAGTAATATTTATTACATTAACACAATTGCTGAAAGCATGATTGTGTATCTCTGTTAACTTATCATTATATATATCGGAAACTCCAATATGGAAACAACCATATTTTTCTACTTGCTCAAGATTACTAACATTAAAATCAGTCAGTTTACTATTTCTTGCTAATGCATAATTACCAACGTTAATAAGACCATTCGCTTTTAACGATACTAGATTTCTGCACCAATAGAAACTGTAAGCATCAAGATGTGTAACAGTGTCTGGAAGTTCACACATAACAATCGACGATTGATAGAAGACTTTTAATCCAATTCCTGTTACAGTTATTCCGCTTACTGTATCGGGAACGATTAAATAATCGTTGTCACCATTATATGCAGTGATTGTACCTTCTTCATCTATTTCAAAATTACCTTCATCATCCATATACCTTACGTAATACTGTGCACTTGCTTGAAGGCTCTTTAATTTATGTGGAGCATAGGCAGCGGCGTGAAGTGAAGTAGACCTATCAATGACAACAGGCTCTGTGTAGAGTATTCCGTTATCCTGTGACGCTCTTGTGCCATCGGTTGTATAATATATTTCTGCATTTTCATCAGCGCAGGTTATTTCAACAGTAACGCAGTTTTCATAATACCCGCTTTCAACACTAAATTCAGGCACAGCAGTACGCTCTCTGTCATATTCGGTTACAGTTCCGATATATAAAACTTTTAATCCGTCAAATCTTTCCGGAAGTGATATGCTTCTTCCGTTGGTTTGAAGAACCTCTAAAACATTATCTTTCGTATAATTTGGATACTTTGAAAGTATAAGAGCTGAAGCTGCAGAAACGAACGGACACGCCATAGAAGTACCGCTTAACGTTTTATAGAAACGCTCATCAGAAGTATATATATATGAACTGTAAATATTAACACCAGGCGCAATTATATCAACACAGCTTCCGTAATTACTCCAATATGGAATATCATTTTCATTATCAATAGCTGCAACTGTAATACAGGCATCAATAGAAGCAGGTGAATAATTATTAGCATTCGCTCCTTCATTTCCTGCAGCGGCACAAACAATAACTCCGCTATTAACAGCGTTTTGGACAGTTTCGGTAAAAAGAGAATCTGTTCCTTTGCCTCCCAAGCTCATATTGATTACATTCACGTTGTCTTCAACTGCTTTATCAATAGCAAGACATATGTTAGAAGTTGTTCCGGAACCTTTAGAATTAAGAACTTTATATCCTTTTATTTTGACATTATCCGTTGTATTATCGGCAACTATACCGGCAACGTGAGTTCCGTGACCGTTATCGTCTTTTTCCGAATCAGTGCTACCGGAATCGCTATAATTAATGCCTGTTTCAATTACTCGATTAGCTAAAAACTCATGATTAGTAATAATTCCTGTATCAATTATTCCTACAACAATTTCAGGAAGCTCATTAACATCGCCGAGATAATCAATGTAATCATCAACGCCGATATATTCACTACCCCATGATAAATGATTATCGTAAAGAATTGCATCACTTGAGTTGGTGCTTTCCTGTGAAGAATAATCAATATTTTGGATAGACAAAACCATATCCGGTTCAGCATATTCAATATTCTTTTGGTTGTTATAGTATTCAAGCGCTTCTTTTGTGCTTTCCTCGTCATCAAACTGTACAATATGTAAATCGTTGTAGCCTTCAACGATTTCAACACTATCAACCTCGTTTATTTTAAACCGAGATTTTACAATGAGGCGATTTGTTTGTAATGGTCTTGAAATTATTGCGGCATCGCCCTTAAACTCTGCTTCAAAGCCTAATTTCCGCAAGTCTTTCAAATTAACATATTTCTTTTTTATATAGTTTTCGCTGTAGCACTTGACAGTTTCAAACGGTATTTTTAAATCGTTTTTACTCACAACGGCATTAAAAACCTCACCGCTGTTATCAATAATTAAATTTTCTTCACCGTCGATACTGTAAAACTCGCTGCCATTTTTAAAAGTTATTGTTGAGAACAATTCTTTAGCAGCGTCATATTTCTTTTCAATTTCGGTAACTGACTGTGCAAACTCATCAATAGTTACAACAGGTTCACCAACGGTAATATTTGTGAAGCACGGCAGCGTTACTAATAACAAGCATATTGAAAGTATTATGGAAACAATTCTTTTCACAATAATCACTCCATATGTTATTAATGTAATCCTAACAAATTCCTAAAATACTTAATATTTCTTGAAATTAACGAGCTCAAATATAAAGCCAGAAACAGAACATAACCTAAATCAACAACCCAAATCATTTCTCCTTGAAAAATAGTTTTCATCTCATATCTGTAATAATATGCGAAGTAACAACACAAAACGCATATGCCAACTGCAATAATAGTTCTTATTACAAGTAAAATGCTATCAATAATTATTACTTTTTTTACGTCACTTTTTGAAATCTGCGATTCAAAAACCTTATCAATTATAAGATTCGATTTTCTATCAACTCTTAAATTATAATAAATATCATTCGAATCAAAGGAATTGATTAATTTACTTTCAGTTATATTAAAAACGATCTCGGCATCACGATGAACTTTTAATCTGTATACCGCAGCGTATGAATTAAAAAACTTTTTATGCTGAAAAAAGTCTTTAGAATCCTTATCATGAAAACAAAACTTATATTTTACCTTTTTATTGCACCTGTTTTTGGGAACGAGTTCAATCCTCATTTCCGGATTCGAGCTTTTCAATTCAACGCAGATTTGATTAAGTTCAGTATAATAGATTTCATTGTCTACAGTAATCTTAACTTTGTAAATATTACATTTAATCTTTATCATCAATTTCATATCAACACCAATTCTATAATAATATAAACATTAAAAAAAGACAGTAAAAATTCATAACGCAAGAAAATTGTGTCGAAACGCAAGAAAAAAGCCTTCTTAAGAAGGCTTTTTAATCATAATAGTTATTGTGAACTCTTTACTGTTTTCGTCATATTCCCACTCGTAATCGCCGCCGTAATTTTTAATCGTTTTTTCAACGCTCTTTAATCCTAAACCGTGTGTGCCTTTTGGCTTTTCGGTTTTAAGGTTTTTATCCGGTACAGCATCGCAGGAATTTGTAATGATAATCGTATCGTAGGTGTTCACTATTTTCGTTGAAAGAGTTATCTTCCTGCCCTTTGATTTTTCGGCAGCTTCAAGTGCATTATCAAGAACGTTACCAAGAATCGTTACGAGGTCAAAATCATCAACAAATCCGATATTGGATAGTTTGGTGTCAAAGTCAAATGAGATATGCTTCAGCTCGCACTCGGTAACATATTTGTTAATGATAATATCAAGCGTGTGATTGCCGCTATGACTTGTGCTGTTTGACGATTTAATCTCATCGGTCATCTTGTCAATATACTCTGCAACCTGCTCGTTATCTCCGAGCTCGCGTATGGCGGCAAGGTGGTTTTTGTAATCGTGTGTGAGAATCTGCATCTGCTGATTCTTCTTTTCAAGCAGGTCAAGATACTGCATATCAATCATGCTTTTCATTTGCTGCTTTTCAAAATCTGCAAGTTCGTTTTCCCTTTTTTGAATACGCTGATTATAAATGACAATATATACAGAAATAAGTATTGATATAATCGTTAAAACCAACAATGCAGTTTTAGTCTTGGTTGAAAAATTATAATTCGATGAAATGTAGCAGAAAAAAAGAATGAATAATGAAATTGTTATAGGATATAAAAGAGTTAAATATGAGCTTTTAAGGCTACCAAGTGCATTGTTCTTTCTATAAGCAGCCACCTTTGCTACTAGGTATACAACTATAAAATACAGCACTTTTGAAATAACTGCTAAAATAAAATATGTTAAAACATCTGGTTCCGATACAAACATAAATGTTTTAAAGTATATCGAAGATAGTAATTCTGTTATTAGCTCTGTTCCCACCATCAATATCGTAAGTATTGCCGTATGAAACAAGCCGCTTCTTATTGGCATTTCAAAGAAAAGCAAGCCATAAATAAGTGTAACTATAATAAATGAAGATAAGTTTACAATAACGTTCGAATGTGTTAAATAACTCATCAAAAAGGCTAATGAATATATTGCAGGTGCAGCAAAGATGGTTGGAAGCAGTTTGTGTTTTGTATTATAGTTTTCATAAAAATAGATGAATGCAATAAAACCTTCAATAAAAAACGCAAAGTATAGTGAAACATAGTTTGTCATTATTATCTCCTCTTAAGGTAATCAAACCAGAATTTATGAAAATCTGCCTGCTTCCGTGTGGCAACGGATACTCGGGTGTTGCTGAGATAAATCTCTTTGTAGCTGTACTTGGTAATATAGTGAATATTCACGAAAAAGGATTTGTGAACTAAATAAAAAAATGTGTTTGGCAGTTTTAAAACGAGGTCTTCAAAGTTGCCATTTGTTGTGTATGTGCCACCGGTTGTAAACACGGTAACCTTCCTGTTTTCCCGTTTGATGTAAATAATATTATCAACAATCACACGGATGCTCTCGCCACCATTTTTAAGATAAATATCAACATAGCTTTCGTTCAGATATTCCATCGCTTTATCAAGTCCGGAATACAGCCGCTTTTCATCAAAAGGCTTTTCAAAGAAACGGAAAATGTGCAAGTCCATAGCCTCGTCCTGATACTCGTCAAAGGCAGTAATAAAGAAAAGAATTATTCTTTCATTCCGCTTTTTGAGTTCTTTTGCAACGGTTATTCCGTCAGTCTCAGTCATCTGAATATCAAGAAACGCAAGGTCAAACGCAGCATCATTTTCAAGGATATCCTTTGCAGAAACCGTGGCTGTGATTTCTGTTTTAATCAAATGCGTTTCCATATACCGCTGAATATGAAATTGTAACTCGTCAACGAACTTCTGCTCGTCATCGAGAATTAAAATACGCATAATATCACCCAATATATTGTAGCATAAACAGAAAAATAATAAAGCAAAATTTACAAACTGCAAGAAAATCGTGCAGAAATGCAAGAAAAGCTAAAGTCTGATTACATATATTAATAAATATAAAAAACAGATTCCGAAGAATCTGTTTTTTTAATGTCGGCATCGACCTTCGTCCAAAGCATCTGCGTGATTGAAACACAACGCTTTGCATTGTGTTAATAATCACTACGAAGCTTTCTCCTCTCAGCGACGGTACAAGTATCCGTCGCTGTAAAGAAAAGAGTTTAATTAAAATCCAAGATAAAGAAAAACCACTCATTAGAGTGGTTTCTCTTTATGTCGGCATCGACCTATTTTCCCGGGAGGCTGCCCTTCGTCCAAACAAACTACGTGATTAAAAGAAAACGCTACGCATTTTCTTAACAATCACTGCGTATGTTTCTCCTCTCGGCGGCAGTACAAGTATCTGCCGCCGAATATTTAAGGAAAATACTTGTCGGGCAGGAAAATTGATAAATGAAAAGATAAAAAAAGAACAGACGAAAGCCTGTTCTTTCTTTATGTCGGCATCGACCTATTTTCCCGGGAGGCTGCCCTCCAAGTATTTTCGGCACGCATGAGCTTAACTACCGTGTTCGGGATGGGAACGGGTGGACCCTCAGCGTAGTAAACACCGACTGTGACTGCAACTGTTAATCGCAGTATTTGTAGTGGACCTTAGCTCAAACCTAAAGGTCATGGTGACCCGTAGGAGAATCGAACTCCTGTTTTCGCCGTGAGAGGGCGATGTCTTAACCGCTTGACCAACGGGCCACTGATGGTACACCATCAGGGACTCGAACCCTGGACACCCTGATTAAGAGTCAGGTGCTCTACCAACTGAGCTAATGGTGCTCATTGAGATTTACTTTAATTGTACTCTCAAAACTAAATACAGATAATGAAACCTATTCAGACACTCTGAAAGGTCAAGCCCTCGACCTATTAGTATTGCCTAGCTAAATACATCGCTGTACTTACACATGCAACCTATCAACCTCATAGTCCATAAGGGGTCTTAACTTTTAAAAAGTGGGATATCTTATCTTGGAGGGGGCTTCACGCTTAGATGCTTTCAGCGTTTATCTCTTCCGCACATAGCTGCTCGGCCGTGCCATTGGCATGACAACCGATACACCAGCGGTGCGTCCATTCCGGTCCTCTCGTACTAGGAACAGCGCTCCTCAAATATCCTACGCCCACGGCAGATAGGGACCGAACTGTCTCACGACGTTCTGAACCCAGCTCGCGTACCACTTTAATCGGCGAACAGCCGAACCCTTGGGACCGAATTC
>ONCR01000089.1 GCA_900316345.1 uncultured Eubacteriales bacterium
GTTTTCAACCGCAAGCTCAATATATTTAGCAATGGTTTCATCGCTCAGCTTGCCGTTTTCGTCAAGTGAGGGCTGATAGTAGCGGCAGTTCATTTTATTTTCGTCGGCATATGCTTTAAGACCGTTCCACGCGCTCTGATTATATCCCTTATCGCTTATTGAAGCGCCGTCGGTTATAAGCGCAAGCTCAAAGCTTGAGGCTCCTTTTTTGCCGCAGCCGCATAAAACGGCGGTAAGTGCAAGCGTAAGAACAAGCAAAACCGAAAGAGTTTTTTTCATAAATCTTTCCTCCGTAAAAGAAAATCTATCACTAATTAATAATAGCAAACTTTATTTAACTTTGCAACTGTTATTTTATTGTTGATTTATCGCATTTTTTTAATTATAATGTTATGGAGGTGATTATATGCTTGATGACAAAATAGAATACATTAAAAGCATTGATGGCTTTAAGCCCGAAACTGCGGTAATACTCGGTTCGGGGCTCGGCGGTCTTGCCGATGAGGCTGAAATAATTGCAAAAATCCCCTACAGTGCCCTTGACGGTTTTCCCGTATCAACCGCACCTGCACACAAGGGAGAGCTTATTCTCGGCAGGCTCGGCAATAAGGATGTTGCTCTTTTTAACGGCCGCGTTCATCTTTACGAGGGTTATACGCCTCAACAGGTAGTAATGCCGATAAGGCTTGCAAAGGCAATCGGGGCTGAAAACGTTATAATCACCAACGCATCCGGAGGCATAAACAAAACCTTTAACACAGGCGATTTTATGCTTATTAACGACCATATTTCGTTTTTTATACCCTCTCCTTTAATAGGTAAAAACGACGAAAAACTCGGGCCTCGGTTTCCCGATATGAGCTGTATTTACGACAAGCAGCTTCGTACCCTTGCAAAAAGGGCTGCCGTAAACAATGCTATTGACCTTAAAGAAGGCGTTTACGCTCAGCTTACCGGGCCGCAGTTTGAATCGCCTGCAGAGATTAAGGCGTTAGCCTCACTCGGGGCAGACGCGGTAGGAATGAGCACGGTTGTTGAAGCAATTGCGGCAAAACATTGCGGCTTGAGAATTTTAGGTATTTCGCTTATAGCAAACCTCGCCTGCGGACTTCTTGACAAACCGCTTACCTCAGAGGAGGTTGTAAAAGCTGCCGACGATGCCGCGCCGAAATTCAAAGCGATGATAACGGAGATAGTTAAAAATATCTGATGAATAACATTGATTACAAAGACGGGAAGCTGTATCTGCTTGACCAGACCTTGCTTCCCAACGAGGAAAAGTACATAATCCCCGAAACAAAGGAGGATTATTATAACGCAATAAAAACGCTTCAGGTAAGGGGCGCGCCGGCTATCGGAATATTTGCTGCTTACGCTATGGCGCTTATTGATTACGATAAAGCCGCGCTCAAGTCCTATCTCGACAGCGCTCGCCCGACGGCTGTAAACCTTTCGTGGGCAACGGCAAGAATGCTGAAAGCTTATAACGAGGGCAAAAGCCTGATTGACGAGGCTATTGCAATTCATAACGAAGATAAAGCAATGTGCCGAAAAATAAGCGAATACGGGCTTTCTCTTCTTCACGACGGGGACGGAATTCTTACCCACTGCAATGCCGGCGCGCTTGCGACAAGTGAATACGGGACGGGGCTCGGGCCTTTGCTTCTCGGGAAAGAAAAAGGATACAGTTTTAAGGTTTACACCGACGAAACGCGGCCGCTTCTGCAGGGCGCAAGGCTTACTTCATATGAGCTTGAGAAGGCCGGCATTGACGTCACGCTTATATGCGATAATATGGCGAGCATTGTTATGAAGCAGGGCAAAATTGACGCCGTGCTCGTAGGGGCTGACAGAATTGCCGCAAACGGCGACACAGCAAATAAAATCGGCACTTCCGGCGTTGCCGTACTTGCAAAGTATTACGGAGTTAATTTTTACGTTCTTGCCCCGTATTCGACAATAGACCTCAACTGCGAAAGCGGAAGGGATATTGTTATTGAAGAGCGCGAGGCTGACGAGATTAAGAAGCTGTATTTTGAAAAGCCGTCCGCTCTTGAAGAAACAAAATGCTATAATCCCGCGTTTGACGTTACGGACAGCGAGCTTATCACTGCAATAATAACTGACAGGGGCGTTCATTATCCCCCGTTCAATTTTAAGGAGATATTATGATTAAATTTACTAACGGTTATATTTTAGACAAAGATTTCAACATCGTAAGCAAGGATGTTTTTGTTGAAGGAAACAAAATTGTAAGCGTAGGCGGCAGTCTTGAAGCGGACAGCGTTTACGATTTAAAGGGCAATCTTTTAATGCCCTCGTTTAAGAATGCTCACACCCATTCGGCAATGACTTTTGCGCGCTCCCTTGCGGATGACCTTCCGCTTGATAAATGGCTTAACACCATGATTTTCCCGCTTGAAGCCAAGATGAACGGTCAGGATATTTACGACCTCTCAATGCTTGCTTTTGCCGAATATCTTACAAGCGGAACAAGCGCGTGCTTCGATATGTATTACTTCCCGGAAGATATGGCGAGAGCGAGCGTTGATTTAGGGTTCAGAACCGTAATGTGTTGCGCGGTAAATAACTTCAGGGAAAATCTTGAACTGCTTGAACAATATTACAAAGAGTATAATAGCTACAACGAGCTTGTATCGTACAAACTGGGCTTCCACGCCGAATATACTACATCAAAAGAAATAATGCAGGGCGTTGCAAAGCTTGCCGAAAAATACGAAGCCCCCGTTTTTGTTCACTTAAGCGAAACCGAAAGCGAGGTTAAGGGATGTATTGAAAGATACGGCAAAACGCCGGCAGCATTATTTAACGAGCTTGGCATATACAACTACGGCGGTGCCGGTTTCCACAGCGTATGGGTTAACGATGACGATATTGAAATCTTCAAGGAAAAAGGAATCTGGGCTGTTATAAACGCCGGCTCAAACTGCAAGCTCGCTTCGGGAATCGCACCCGTTACAAAATTTATGAAAAACGGCGTAAAACTTGCAATAGGAACCGACGGACCTTCAAGCAACAACGCGCTTGATATGTTCCGCGAAATGTTCCTTGTTGCCGCAACTCAGAAGATTAACGATATGGACGCTTCTGCCTGCAACGCTGACGAAATTCTTAAAATGGCGACTGTAGGCTCCGCACACTGTATGGGGCTTGATAACTGCGACGTAATTGACGAGGGCAAGCTTGCCGATTTAATCGTTATTGACCTTCACCGCCCCAATATGCAGCCGATTAACAATATTACTAAAAATATTGTATACAGTGGTTCAAAAGAGAATGTTTTAATGACGATGATTAACGGTAAAATCCTTTACGATAACCGTGAATTCGTTGGCATAGACATTGAAAAAATCTATTACGAAGCGCAAAAGGCTACCGATAGATTAAAGGCATAAAAACACACCCGACAGAAAATTCTGTCGGGTGTGTTTTTATTACGCTTCCTTCTTTTTGCCAAGAACGACCTTGAGCACTAAGAGCGTTACAAGCATAAGAACAATTGCTATAGGAAGTGAAATCCATGCGGATTTAACTATACCTGCAATAATATAGCTTACAAACGAAACGCCTGCAACCGTAAGCGCATAAGGAAGCTGGGTTGAAACGTGGTTGATATGGTTACACTGCGCTCCTGCGGAAGCCATAATCGTAGTATCCGAAATCGGTGAGCAGTGGTCGCCGCAAACCGCGCCTGCCATACATGCGGAAACAGCGATAATTGTAATTGCGCCGTCCGTTCCCGAAAATACGCTTAATACGATAGGAATAAGAATTCCGAAGGTTCCCCACGAGGTTCCCGTTGCGAAGGAAAGGCCTACGGCAATAAGGAATATTATTGCAGGAAGGAACATACGGAAGCCGCCTGCAGAGCCCTCAATAAGCTGGGAAATAAATATCTTTGCGCCGAGGGAGTCGGTCATTGTTTTAAGAGTCCATGCGCAAACGAGAATAAGTATTGCAGGGGTCATAGCGTTAAAGCCTTCCGGAATAGCTTCCATACAGTTTTTAAAGGATATAACCCTTCTGCACATAAAGTAAATAATTGCAAAAACTATTGTTACAAATGAGCCGTAAACAAGGCCTACGGAAGCGTCGCTGTTAGAGAACGAGCCGATAAAATCGTGGTAACATTCCTCACCGCTTGTAAAGAATCCGCCCGAATAAATCATACCGATAACGCATGCAATAATAAGGAAAGCAACGGGAATTACAAGGTCGATTACCTTACCCTTTTCGTTAACCTTTTCATTAGCCTCGTTTGAAAGAGCTTCAAGATTTTCAAGCGCTTCGCCCTTCTTTGCGGCCGCTTCAAACTTCCTCATCGGGCCGTAATCGAATTTTGAAACCGCAATGAATATCATCATTACTATAGTTAAAAGAGCATAGAAGTTATAAGGAATCGCCTGAATGAAAAGGCTCATTCCGCTTTCAGCTCCCGCGCCTTTTGCAAAGCCCGCAACAGCCGCCGCCCATGAAGAAATAGGCGCGATAATACATACGGGAGCCGCGGTAGCGTCAATAAGATAAGAAAGCTTTTCCCTTGAAATATTCTTTTTATCCGTAACGGGGCGCATAACTGAGCCAACGGTTAAGCAGTTAAAATAATCGTCAACGAAAATAAGAACGCCGAGAGCAATGGTTGCAAGCTGCGCGCCTATTCGCGAATTAATATGCTTTGCTGCCCACCGGCCGAAAGCCGCAGAGCCTCCCGTTTTGTTCATCATGGCAACAAGTGCGCCAAGAAGAACAAGGAAAATAATAATTCCGATATTATAGCTATCCGCAACGGTATCAATAAAGCCCTCCTTGAATACGTGAACAACCGTTGTTTCAAAATTCAGCCCCGAATAAATCAATCCGCCGGCAAGAATACCGATGAACAGCGAGGAATAAACCTCTTTGGTAATCAGCGCAAGAACGATAGCGATAATCGGCGGAAGAAGCGACCAGAAGGTTGCATACTTACTTACCGTTTCCCTAACCTTTGCAAGGGCGGTTTTGATATTTTCCTCAAAGCCCTTATCGTTTGAAAGGTTATCGGCGTAGCTGTCAACATAAGAAGCCGCGTCCTCATCCGACGAAAGGTCGTATTCGGTAACCTCGCCGTCAACTTCAACGGCTACCGTTTCTCCGTCAGCGGCAAGAGCTGAAAACGAGCCGAAGGCGCTGAGCGAAAACAGACAGACAAGCGCCGCGATAAAAGAAATTACCGCAAGCCTTTTTGTGCGTAAAAACATATTATTTCCTCCCCTTTAATTTAGCAGTTTAAAACTTTAATATGTTAATACACTAATACTATCACAATTGTCCTTCAATGTCAAAGAAAAAATGTAAATTTAATCATTTTTTTGAATATAAATACATTATGTTTAGATTTTCAAGGATTTAACAAGCTCTTTATCCTCTTTTGAAACTCGAAAGCTGTCGCGGATTTTTTGGATTGACTTATTCTGAACTTCAGGCGACAGAGATTTTTCAAAAAGCAAGGCAAGCGTTTTTTCACGGCATTTAACAAAAGCGGTTGCAACAGCCCAGGCTACCGCCATATTAACATAGTATTCCTCTCTTTTAATACCCTTAAGGATTTCAAGAACTTCGTCGATATGCTCGCTGTCAAGATAATAGCACATCAGCATAACAACGGCGAAGCGCGTTTCATATTCACTTTTATTTATGTAAGAAAGTACAAAGGGATATATTTCCTCTTTATACTTATTTGTAAACTTAAACGAAGAAACGCAGGTGTCGCACACGGCCCAGTTATCAATAAGCGGTATGAAGCTTTTCAAATCTTCAATATGCTCAATGGCGGAACATTTTTTCATTGAAAGCGTTAAGCCGTAAACCATAATTTCCTCATAGTATTCAAGCATATTATCAGCGTTTTCCCTAAAGGCCTGCTTTGCGATTTTGCGAAGGAGGGGAAGCCTTACGCCGATTATTTTTTTCTTATCAATATTCGGAACAAGCTTTGAATGAAATTCACGGTATCTCAAATCCTGTTCCTTAAAAAGCTCATTGCGCAGTTCCATAGTAATACTACTTTAGAAGCTCTATTTCATCCTGATACAATGATACCGCATTCTGGCGGATATCGCAATCAATTTTAATAATGTCAATCAAATTCGGGTTTTTAACAAAAAGAATATCCCCTTCAAGCCTTTCAAGGTTATCCTCGCCGCCGAGAGCGTTAACAAGAAGCTTAACGCTTTTAGGGACATACCTTCCCCTTGAAATATCAAACCTTGCAAGAACAAGCCTTGAAACAAAATACATCAAAACTGCAAGTACCGCAAAAACCGAAATGAAATAACCGAAGCCGTTACCGTAGGTAAAAAGCTCGAACAGGCTTGCATTTTCCTTAAATCCGATTCTTAAATCAAGGAGTGACGGCGTAAGGTAAGAAACAAAAACGCACAGCAGGTAAGAAAAATACAATACGGGGTTATAGATTAAAATAAATAGGCACAAAAGCCTTACTTCGCCGAAAACAAACGCAAGCGCACAAACGGCAATAAGTGAAAGCTTAACCTCGCCTTCAACCCTTTTATAAAGTGAAGCGAAAAGTCCTAAGGTAAGTGCCGTATTTACAAAGTATTTTCCCGTAAGATATTGCGAAACAGCCCTGCCAGAAAAGACGTTCATAACTCCGCTTATAATTCCGTTTTGATTTATTACCGATATTGAATATGAGGTGTTATAAAACAGCGACGAAAGGCTTTTTGATACGAAAAGCTCATAAGCGTTATTAATAGCACCGAAGAGCGCTCCCCTACCCTTTAGTTTAACCGCCGCGGATTTAAGAAAAGCAAAAAGGTATTCATAACCGAGCCCGAGAGCAAAGCCGAGAGCAAGGCTTATAAGAATGAGCGCCGCAAAGCCGTAAACCATTTTTACCGAGCTGAAAAGCTTTACGCAGATAAATGCAAAAAGAAGCGAAAGCATTA
>ONCR01000002.1:0-54326 GCA_900316345.1 uncultured Eubacteriales bacterium
TTCAATTCGTTTAGGGGTGCTTCTTCTTCCGGAAACAAGGTCGCCGAAGCGCTGAACGATAACGCCGCCGCCAAGCATATTTGAAAGCCTTGCAATGCTTTCGCCGTAGCCGTTGCTGTCCTTAAACGGCTCCGAAAAATGCTTAGCAACAAGAAGGGCAAAGTTTGTATTTTCGGTCTGCTTTTCCGGGTCCTCAAAGCTGTGGCCGTTAACGGTTACAATTCCGTTTGTGTTTTCGTTAACAACGCTCCCCTTCGGGTTCATACAGAAGGTTCTTACATGGTCCTCATAATTCTTAGTTGTATAAACGATTTTACTTTCATAAAGCTCGTCGGTAAGGTGGCTGAAAATCTCTGCCGGAAGCTCAACGCGTACGCCGATATCAACGCGGTTTGAAAGGGTATTGATTCCGAGCTCCTTACAAACGCCTTCCATCCACTTGCTGCCCGAACGGCCTACGGAAACGATGCAATCCTTACAAGTGCATTCCCCGTTTTTGCTTTCAATTTTATAGCCGTTTTCAATTTTTTCAACCTTGTCAATATGCGTATTAAAATGCCATTCTACCTTATCTTTAAGCTCATCATAAAGATTTTCAAGAACGATATAGTTAATATCCGTTCCGAGATGGCGAACCGAAGCGTCAAGAAGGTGAAGCTGATTTTGCATACATAGCTTTTTGAAATGCGAACCGGCGGTTGAATAAAGCTTACAGTTTTCGCCGCCGTGGGAAACGTTTATTGAATCAACGTATTCCATAAGCTCGGTTGCACGCTTTTTGCCGATATAATGATAAAGCGTTCCGCCGAAATCGTTAGTTATATTATACTTACCGTCCGAAAATGCGCCCGCGCCGCCAAAGCCGCTCATTATGGCGCAGGTTTTACAGCCGATACAGGATTTAACCTTGTCGCCGTCAATGGGGCATTTTCTTTTTGCAAGCTCATTACCTGCTTCAAATACGGCAATCTTAAGCTTTTCATTGTTCTTTGAAAGCTCATAAGCGGAAAAAATA
This sequence comes from uncultured Eubacteriales bacterium, assembly GCA_900316345.1. Taxonomy (GTDB): domain Bacteria; phylum Bacillota; class Clostridia; order Oscillospirales; family Acutalibacteraceae; genus Eubacterium_R. The sequence continues at coordinate 1,016 of ONCR01000002.1, forward strand.
CCGCCCGGGCCTGCTCCGATAATTACTACATCGTAATCTGTTTTAATCATAGTCTTATTCCTCTGTTATCTTTTATATAAGCCGTTTTTTCGCCGTAAAGGCAGAAGTAATACGGTTTTTTATTATTTTGCTTCTTAATAGCAATCCCAGCAATAACTGACTGACGAAAAGTCGTTTTTTTCAAGGGAAGCCTTATTGATGAAAAAATTGCCCTCTCCGCTGTCGCCCCACATCGTTAGGTCCGAGCCGGAACGGCTTTCGCTGTCGATTTGAAGAAGAAGAATTTCGTCTGAATTCTCCTCCCTGAAATCGCACTGGGTAAAACAGGGATAGCCGAAAAGCTTACTCCCCCTGCCCGAAAGAGCGGCGCATATTTTTTTACATTCCTCTTCGTTAAAAAAGGAATACATATCGCCCGTCATTTCGCTTTTAAGCGCATTTTTAACCGCCTGCTTAAGCACTGATTCAAAATGAACGTCGTTAACGCTTATACAGTCCTCGTCCTTTTCAAAAATCAGGCGGCATTTCTGCTTTACGGGTGAAAAGCCGTCAGAGGGCATAACCACAGTTTCGTCTGTAACGGTTTCATTTTCATCAAGGCTTTCATAGTACTTTACACAGCCTTCACAGCTTGAATCATTTGAAATAAAAAATTGAAGAATACCCTTTTTGCCTATATCCTCAAGGTTAATTCTGCAAAGCAGGGGCATGGGCGCTCCGCTTTTATTAACGGGACGGCTATCGCCCTTTTTCAGGTATGCCTCGCCGCCGAGAGCAGAAGCAAGAGACCCTGCATTTTCGTCGGGGTGCAAGGTTATCTTATAACTTTCAACAGCGCTTAAGCACTTGATTTCGTCAATAACCTTATCAACCCGGTTTTCACTTTTCAGCTTGTTTAATAAAAATTTTAAGCTCATAGTTTTCTCTTCAATAATGTGATGGATTCACGCCGCTATTTTCTGCAAAGCAGGCACACCGCTTCTACGTGAGGGGTGCGCGGGAACATATCGACGGGAGTGATTTCATTTGCGGAGTAGCCGAGTGAATTGAGAATTTCCAAATCCCTTGCGAGCGTTGCGCTGTCGCACGAAACGTAAACAATTCTTTTCGGGCTCATTTTTGACACAAGCTCCAGAAGCTCTTTTTGACAGCCCTTGCGCGGCGGGTCAAGTATTATCACATTGGGCTTCAGCCCTCTTCTTTCAAGCTCTCTTGCGCCGTCAAACGCGTCTCCGCAAAAGAATTCCGCATTATAAATTCCGTTTACTTCGGCGTTTCGCTTTGCGTTTTCAATCGCCTGCGGAACAATCTCAATTCCGAAAAGCCTCTTTGCCTTATCTGCAAGCGAAAGCCCGATTGTGCCCGCGCCGCAGTATATATCAACTACCGTTTCATTACCCGTAAGCGCGGCATATTCCGCCGCCTTTGAATAGAGCTTTTCGCATTGGCCGTGATTAACCTGGTAAAACGAATTAGGCGAAATTTCAAAGCTTTTGCCGAGAAGGATATCAGTTAAAGCTGCGCTTCCCCACAGGGTTTTCGTTTTTTCACCGAGGATTACGTTACTGTTATCTTTGTTTATATTCACGCAAATACTCTTTACCGAAGGAAGCTTTGTAAGCTCACCGATAAGCGCGTCTGCATCAGGAAGCTCGTTTCCGTTGATTACGGCGCAAGCCATAATTTCGCCCGTGCCGACAGCTTTGCGAAGGTAAATATGGCGAAGCAGTCCGGTCCCCGTTTTTTCGTCATACGACGTAACTCCCGATAGCTTAACCCATTTTGAAAATGCGTTCAGGCAATCGCTGAATTCCTCGGGCTGAAGAAGGCAGCTTTCGCAGGGGATAATTCTATGGCTTTTATATGCATAAAAGCCCGCCGAAAGCTTTCCGTTTTCAATTACAACGGGGTACTGCGCTTTGTTACGGTAATGATTAACAGAATCCGCGCCGATAACCTCTTTTACGGGTACATCAAGATGGGCAATTCTTTTAACTGCGTCCTCAACGCGGCTCTTTTTATATTTAAGCTCCTCTTCGTAGGTCATATTTCTGAACGAACAGCCGCCGCATTTTTCCGCAACAGGGCAATCGCATTCAATTCGTGAAGAAGACGGAGTTATGATTTCTTTTATTATTCCTATGCAGTAACGCTTTGAGGTTTTTATTATATGGACGGTTACCTCATCCCCGGGAACGCCGCCGCGAACAAAAACGGCAATCCCTTTGTAGTGCCCCACTGCTGAGCCCTCAGAGGTTATCGCTTCGATATTAAGTTTAATTTCGTCGTTCTTCTTAATATCCATATTCATACCTCGACATAAAAAACCATTATATATAATATCATAAATTATAATATATAGCAAGAATATAATTAATAACAATAAATGAACAAAACCCCCGATTCTGTCGGGGGTTAAGGGTTATATTACTTTTTTCTGTCAGCGGCACGCTGGAACACCTTTACAATTTCAACAATCGGGATAACAAGGAAGGCAATTCCGAGCGAGGTTGCGTATTCCGCTAAAGAAATGTGTGCAAAATCAAATGCCTTTGCAAGGAACGGAATATAGATAACAACCGTTGAAAGGAAGAGCGAAAGAACCATAGCGCCGATAAGGTACCAGTTCATACTGCCCATACCGATAATCGAATGGCGGCGTGAACGCATATTGAAGGAATGGAAAATCTCTGACATTGAGAGCGTTAAGAACGCCATAGTCATACCGTTTTGGTGAATAATGCCTTCGTTAATTGCGAAGATTCCCATAAAGGAATTAATCTGCTGACCTTCTGCCTTTGCGCCCATAACGATACCTGCAACATAAGCGGCGAGGGTTAAAACGGTAACCATAACTCCCTGCCAAGCACAGTCGATGCCCATACCGCCGGCAAAGATACCGTCCTTACTGTCTCTCGGAGCGCGGCTCATAATATTCTTTTCGCCCTTTTCCATACCGAGAGCGAGAGCCGGGAAGCAGTCGGTTATAAGATTAATCCAAAGAAGATGAACGGGTTCAAAGAGCGTGAAGCCGAGAATTGTTGCAATAAATATTGAAAGCACTTCGGAAAGGTTTGATGAAAGCAGGAACTGAATTGAAGCCCTGATATTATCGTAAATTCTTCTTCCCTCTTCAACTGCCGAAACGATAGTCGCAAAGTTATCGTCGGCAAGAACCATATCGGCAACATTCTTGGTAACATCGGTACCCGTAATGCCCATACCTACGCCGATATCAGCATTTTTGATTGACGGCGCGTCATTAACGCCATCGCCTGTCATTGCGGTAATTTTGCCCTTTTTCTTCCAAGCCTTAACAATTCTTACCTTGTGCTCGGGCTGAACGCGAGCGTAAACCGAGAATTCCTCAATTCTCCTATCAAGCTCCTCATCGCTGATTTTATTAAGGTCGGCGCCTGTAATAGCCTGACTTTCGTCGGTAATAATACCGAGGCTTTTTGCAATAGCAACGGCAGTGTCCTTATGGTCGCCCGTAATCATAATCGGACGGATACCTGCTGAGGCGCATTCCTTGATAGCGTCAACAACCTCGGGGCGGACGGGGTCAATCATACCCGTTAAGCCGACGTAGCAGAGCTCCTGTTCAAGCTCTTCAGCGTCGTTTGAAGGCTGTTCCTTATGCTTTCTCATAGCGGCGCAGAGAACGCGCAGAGCCTTATCGGCCATCTCTTTATTCTGAGCGGCGATTTCCGCTCTGATTTCATCTGTCATAGGAACGCACTTGCCGTCAACGTAAGCCGTTGTGCATTTTGAAAGAACAACGTCGGGCGCGCCCTTTGTATACTGTACAAATCCGTTTTCGGTTTTGTGGATTGTTGACATCATTTTACGCATGCTGTCAAACGGAGCCTCGCCTACTCTCGGGAAGCTTGCTTCAAGGTCATACTTTTTAAGCTCAAGCTTATCCGCATATGCAACAAGCGCAGCTTCTGTTGGCTCGCCCTTAACGGTGCCGTCCTCCTGAAGCTCAGCGTCACAGCAAAGCGCCATAGCCATTGCAAGAAGCTTTTCATCGCTTCCTTTGTATTCAACGACGGTCATCTTATTTTGGGTAAGCGTACCCGTTTTATCGCTGCAGATAATCTGTGTACAGCCGAGAGTTTCAACCGCGGTAAGCTTACGGATAACCGCGTTACGCTTGCTCATTTTTGTTACGCCGATTGAAAGAACGATGGTAACAACGGCGGCAAGGCCTTCGGGGATAGCCGCAACGGCAAGCGAAACGGCAACCATAAAGAATTCAAGCCCTGTATTGATGGTTATCTGTTCGCCCGCTATAAGCGAACGTACAATACTGAAGGCGAAAATGAAAACGCAGATTCCGACAACGATGAAGGAAAGAATTTTTGAAAGCTGGTTAAGCTTAATCTGAAGCGGTGTTTCCTCATCCTTTGCCTGTGTAAGAGCGTCGGCTATTTTGCCCATTTCGGTATCCATACCCGTTGCAACAACAACCGCTTTTCCTCGGCCGTAAACAACGTTTGAACCCATATAACACATATTCTTTCTGTCGCCGAGGGGAACGTCGTCGCTGCCTTCGGTTGAGATAATATCAACTGTTTTATTTACGGGAACGCTTTCGCCGGTAAGAGCCGCCTCCTCAATCTTAAGCGAGGCATTTTCAATAATACGGCAGTCGGCAGGCACGCTGTCGCCAGCTTCAAGAACAACTATATCGCCTAAAACAAGGTCCTCGCTTCTTACGTCAACAAGCTTACCGTCGCGGATAACTTTCGAGGTTGCGGCGGCAATTTCCTGAAGCGCTTCAATGGCTTTTTCTGCCTTGCTTTCCTGATAAACGCCGAGTACTGCGTTTATAATAACAACAACCATAATGATTATAACATCGGCATAGCCGCCCTTATCGCCGCTCATAGCCGCAGTTACGGCGCTGATTGCCGCAGCAACGATAAGAATAATAATCATCGGGTCTGCAAGCTGGGATAAAAAGCGTTTTAAAAGACTGTCCTTTTTTCCCTCGGCAAGCTTGTTCTTGCCGTACTTTTCAAGGCGCGTTGCAGCTTCCCGGGCGCTTAAGCCCTGTTCGGAGGTATGGTTATTTTCCATTACCTCTTTTGCGGATACTAAATATTCTTTCATAAAGTCACTCCTTATACAATAAAAGACTTATACATAGCCAAAACTATGTATAAGTCTCATTCTTTAAGGTTAAACCAGCCATGAGGCAAGTTGTTGATTTAACTCGCGCTATGTAAGGATTGCGCGGAATTACTCCCTTATACGCGCAATATTATACCACAAACGGGCATTAAAATCAATAAACAAAATATAAATTTACTTCCTGCGCGCAATTTTATGTTCGCGAACATACTGCATACTTTCCGCTGTGTGGCCGAGTGTTGAATTCGGGCAGAGCGGAAAGATTTTTACAAGCTTCCCCGCAAGCTCGTCCTTCTTGTTTTTGGCATAGGGGAAAAGGAGCTGTTCGCCGTATCTGTTGTTAATTGAAATCGCAACCATATCCGTAATAAAATTGGTTTTATGAACGTAAACGCACATATTAAGAACCTCGGCACAGGTACAGATTGCCTTTTTATTGTGGGAAATAATATACCGACCGTCGGTTACAAGGCATTCGTCAGAGAAAACCGGCCTTGAAGCAACCTGATTGTAAATCGCGTCTACATCGCCGTAATCATCAAGAATACGAGCAGTTTTTTTGTCCTTACTGTTAAATATAAGGACAAATATAAACATTAAACCCGTAATCATCATAAATATGCCGAAAAATCCCGATTCCGAAGCGGTCTCTTTTCGCGGAGTTTCAACTATATCAAGCTCGTTTGTTAAGCCTGCGTTCGGATATTTCGATTCAATTTTGCTTTTAACGTCGCTGTCTAAGCTTTTAACGTCTGCATAAAGCTTTAACATCTGCTCACTATCGTTAAGATTAGCAAGCTTTTCGTCAAAAAAGCTCTTATTACATTTCAAAACAAACGTATTCTGATTTGAATCAAGCGCTATCAAATAATAAGCTTTGGTTGTCTGAGCGCCTGTTTCGGTGTTCTCTCTATAGCTTTCATAACCGTCAAGAAAGCCGACAACGTCAACGGTAACATAGTCGCCGATTTTTGAATTTGAGCTGTAAGCGTCTGCCTGCATAAGCGGCGCCTTTGAGGATATAGCATTTGAAATTATTAATGAAGCAACAGTTATTATAACGCAGGCAAGAAGAATAATTCTTCTTATTTTTATCTTCTTTCTGTACTTATCTCCACCTGATGTATTTCCCGACGGAGTCGGAGCAAAGCCGTTAGGGTTATTATTGTACGGATTCTGATTATAAGCAGGCTGATTGCTGCCTTGAGTATTGTAGGGGTTTTGATTGTAATCCATAATATAATATTCTCCTTTGTTTTACAGGCGGCTTATTTTTAAGCTGCTTGATAATTCTTTAATGATTATATCATATAAAATAATGAATTACTATTAGCCGAGAGCATAAAAAAAGCCGTAAGTTTAACTTACGGCTTTAGGTTTATTTTGTTTTGTATTTCCATCATTATTCAGCCTTGCGGCTTACGTCTTTTACTTCGTGGTGTAAGCTCCGTATAACGAAGCAAAACGGAAAAAGACGCGGTTTAAACGCGGGCAACCATTTCCCCATACTCTGCTTTACACTTATCAATATATTCCTGAACCTGCTGAGCAGACGGCATAGCGTCAGAGCAGGAATGAGCGGCGATAAGGATTGAAGCCGAGGCTGAGCCGAATTCAAGGCAATCGATAATATCCTTGCCGTTGAGAAGCGAATAGAGGAAGGAGGAGCCGTAGCCGTCGCCGCCGCCGAAGCCCTTAAGAAGAACTGCGGGGAAAGGCTTAATCTGGTAGAAATTGCCGTCATTAGTGTAAGCGGTTGAGCCTTCCTTGCCGTGCTTGATAACGCAGATTGAAGCTCCGAAGGACTGCCAGTATTTTGCTGAATCAGCATCGGTCGGCTTAACGCCAACGATGCCCTCGGTTAAATCGAATTCCTCACGGGAGCCCATAATAACGTCCGCATTCTGAGCAACAAGGCTGTAATAAACAGCGATTTCATCTTTGCTCTTCCAGGTATATTCGCGGTAATCTATATCAAAAATAATGCGTGTATTATTCTTTTTTGCAAGCATCATAGCTTTAAGGCAGGCTTCGCGCGAGGGGCTTTTGGCAAGCGCCGTTCCGCTGATAACAATAGCCTTTGAAGAAGCGATATACGCTTCGTCAATATCCTCGGGAGCAAGGCAGAAATCGGCAACATTATCGCGATACATAAGAATTGACGACTGCGATTTTGAAAGAATTTCGGTAAAGGTAAGGCCGATATTTTCGCCGTTTTTAGCCCTTGTAATTTTTGAGGTATCAATTCCCTCTTTATTAAAATAATCAACAACAAAATCGCCGAACTGGTCGTTACTTACACAGCCCTGAAAACCGACTTTACATCCGAGCCTTGCAAGGCCTACGGCGATATTTGCAGGCGAACCGCCGACATATTTATTGAAGTTTGACGACTGAGAAAGCGGCATATACATATCCGTAGGGTTAAAATCTATAGCAATTCTTCCTATCGGGATAAAATCGAGGGGCTTGCTCATATCAAATGTTACGTAGTTCTGCATAGTAATTCTCCTTATGCTTTATTGTCTGTTCCGAAGATGAGAATATGCGCCCTTGCATTTTGGTAGGCGCCCTCAACCTCGGCTGCCTGAAGGTCGTAATAACCATTTATGCTACCTTCATTATAACAGCTTCTTACAGTGTTTTCAACCTTATCAAAGGTTGCGGTGGCAATGTTAATCTTTTTTATTCCGGTTTTTGAACAGCGAACAAAATCCTCGGGCGTTATTCCCGTACCGCCGTGAAGAACAAGCGGAGTTTTGGTTAAGGAATCAACCTTTTCAAGGATGTCAAAACGAAGCTTCGGGGTGGATTTGTAATTGCCGTGTGCATTACCTATTGCGATTGCAAGCGCGTCAACTCCCGTTTCTTTTTCAAAGCGGACGGCGTCCTCGGGATTTGTACAGTTAATTGCAATATCCTCGCTTCCGTCCTCGCTTCCGCCAACGCAGCCGATTTCGGCTTCTACGGCAGCGCCGTAGCTTTTTGCCTTTTCAATAACGGCATTAGTTTGAGCGATATTTTCATCCAGCGGAAGATGAGAGCCGTCAAACATAACGGAAGTAAAGCCGATTTCAAGCGCTTCGCTTATCTTTTCCATAGTTTTGCCGTGGTCAAAATGAACGGCAACGGGAACGCTTGACGCCTTTGCGGCGGCCACCATAAGCGGGCCTATAATATTAAGCGGTGATTGCTTTAAGCGAACCTCCGCAATTTGAAGAATTATCGGCGCTTTAAGCTCCTCAGCGGCTTTTATTACGCCGAGAACCATTTCCATATTTGCAACGGAAAACGAGCCGACGGCATAGTTGCCCTTTTCAGCCTGAGCAAGAAGCGTTTTCATATTAACAAGCATATTATCACCTCATAAAATCAACCTGTTTCGCTATTAATGAAGCGGAGGAACATCCGCAGCGGTTTTTAGCATAATGTGAAGCGTTATGCTTTGACCGCGAAGGATTTTACCTTATTACAAATCAAAAAGCAGGCTTTGCCGAATTTTGATTTGAAGCGGAGGAACATCCGCAGCGGTTTTTAGCATAATGAAAAGCGTTATGCTTTGACCGCGAAGGATGTTCCGACGCAAGTTACCCGTAAGCCGAGTTCTGTCGTGGACGATTATCTATCTCGACGCATTGTTGCCAATACGCTCAAGCCGCCCTTCGGAGTTATGTGTCGAGCAAACAGCCCTCCAGTCGGCGTTGCAGCGGATAGGGTTTACATGGCAGCGGATGTCTCCACCCGCTCGGTGAGCTCTTACCTCGCCTTTCCATCCTTACCGTAAAATACGGCGGTTTATTTCTGTTGCACTTTCCCTAAGGTCACCCTCGGCGGCCGTTAGCCGTTATCCCGCTCTGTGCTGCTCGGACTTTCCTCACGCCTTTCGGCGCGCAACCGTCTGGATAACTTGCAAGTATATAATAAATGATTTTAGTGATAAAATCAATAATTAATAAAAATAAGTTGAAAACCCGGTGCAACTGTAGTAAAATGATATATATTTTTGTAAAGGTGAAATTTTATGCCGAGATTTGATAACGAGGGCTTGGACCCAAGACAAAGAATAAATAACGATACAAGGGACAGAAGCGTTCCCGAGGACGAGAATTATTATTCCTCCGGCTCATTTAACGCAGGAACGGGAAGAAGCAATTTTCGCCCCGTTGAGCCGCCGCGAAGGCCGCCCGTAAATCAGGGCGGAGGCTTCAACCCGACGGTAAGGGACGATTATATGAGAAAACAGAGGCAAAGAGAGGCCTTTACGCCGCAAAACGAGGCACAGCCGAGAACTTACGCGCAAACCTATCAGTCATCGGTTAGGGACGACTATATGCGCGCACACGGTATGCGCGAGGCAGAAAGGGCTTCAAGGCAGCAGGCGGCAAGAAAAAAGAAGCGTGCAAGGAAAAAGGCAATTGCCGCTGTTATTTCTTTAGTTTTGATTATCGCGCTTATAGCGACTCCGCTCGGAATGATAAACGCGGTGCTCGGTAAAATAAACTATGACGAAAAAAAGCCGAACACCTACGTTTCAGCCGCAGAGCTTAAGAGCGACCCGCAGGTTAAAAACATTCTTCTTTTAGGCGTTGACGCAAGGCCGAAGCAGGAAACGGAGCAAAGCCATCCCGATACAATGCTTTTAATCACTGTTGACAAGCGCCATAAATGCATTAAAATGACTTCATTTTTAAGAGACACCTGGGTTTACCTTGCTTCAAGGGATAAGGAACAAAGACTTAACACGGCGAACCAGGGCGTAGGTTATTGCGGAATTGTTCATTCAATAGAATATCTTTTTAAAATAGATATTGACGGTTATGTTGTTACCGACTTTAAGATGTTCAGAAAAATGGTTAACAGCATAGGCGGCGTAACAATTACCGTTACTAAAGCGGAAGCTAAAGAAATTAACAACCACCCCGGAAGATACGGAAACGTAAAAATTAAAGCAGGCACTCACCGCCTTAACGGTAAACAGGCACTTGCTTACGCAAGGATAAGAAAAATTGATACCGATTTTAAGCGCACCGAGCGCCAGAGAACGGTTATTAAGAGCATTTTATCAGAGGTTAAAAGCAGCCCGTTAAAGCTTTATAAGCTTGCAAATTCAGCCGCGCCTTTCCTTGAAACTGACCTTTCAAAGGGAGAGCTTAAAAAAATAGCAAGATACGTAATCCCCTGCCTCGGCGGCGGAATGCCGCAGGAGAGAGTTCCGTTTGAAGGAACGTGGGAATACGCAAACGTCGGCGGAGCTTCGGTTATAAAGATTAACGTTGAAAAGAACACAGAACTCCTTCAGGATTATATCTATAACAAAACAGCCGAGGAGCTTAAGGAAGAGGAAACAACGAAATAATATAAACAATATCATAAAGAAAGGTTGACTGAAATACAGTCAACCTTCTTTTTCATTATATGCCTTCCCCTTGAGGGGAAGGGGGACCGCTTGCGGTGGATGAGGTGTTATATATGTATCATTATATCTTCACAAACTCCGTCAAAATTATTATTTATTTCATCGTTGGAATACCTTAAAACCTGTAAACCAAGTTCATTGAAATAATAATCTCGCTTTATATCTTCCTTAATTCCTTTATCTTCATAATGCTGTGAGCCGTCAAGCTCAATTATTATTTTTGAACGAGCGCAATAAAAGTCTGCAATATAGTTTCCTATCACTTTTTGACGGTTAACCGTAACCGGTAAATCTTTAAGGAAATCATACCATAGATGCCGTTCTTCTTTTGTCATTTCTCTACGGAGTTTTTGAGCAAAGGGTTTTAGCTTTGGGTTATTTTTTTCGTTCATTTTTCCACCTCATCCGTCAGCCTTACGGCTGCCACCTTCCCCTCAAGGGGAAGGCTTATTTTTATTATATTACAAGCAGATATACAATTCAATGACGATTAAACATCGCCAAGCTAAAAAAGACACCGCTTGCGCGGTGCCCTTTTTATTTAAGTTATGAAGTTAGTCTTAGGTTAATTAGTCATCATCATCGATGATAGAATCGATGTTAGGACTAGCTGTTAATACATCAACAGCGTTGTACTCGTCAACCTTAACCTCAGGCTTTGTATAAATTTCCTTCATAATTGTACCTCCTATTACCCCTGCTCTCCCCGAAGGGAGAGTGGGTTATTGAATTGAATTATAAAGTAGTATTATTCGTCACCGTCGATAATGGTATCGATGCTATAGTCATAGCCCATTAACTGTGAGTACTTAATCTCCTTGGTTGCGCCCTTAGAAACAATCATGAATGCCTTAGCCTTGATTGTTCCGCTTCTGCCGGAGAGACCATACTGAAGTGAAGTTTCAAGTACAGGTGTTACGTTATTATAACCAACCTTAATCTTGGTGCCTGCAGCTGAGGTCTTGTTAGCGTTTTCGAGAACGAGCTCGTCATCTTCAAGGTTCTTACCATAGATGAAGCCAACCTTTTCAACCTTCCAGCCATCAGGAACAACACGAGTTGCTACGAACGTGTATCTGTAAGAACCGTCAACAGGAGCAACGTTTACTATACGGATAGCGGGTTCGAGTTCAACTGCATCGAAGATAGCTTCAACTGCAACATCAGAACCGATGTAGAAGCTGTAGGAAGCAGATGTAGAAACAACTGTGTCGCCAATCTTCCAGCCTGTTGCGCCTTCAGCGTAAACAGTTACCTGTGAATCATAAGCAACGCCGGTCTTTTCCTTAACATCTTCACCGTTGATTGTTGTTGCAACAGCATCAGCACCAACGATTGTTACAGTGTAGCCAAGTTCCTTATTGATGTCATACTGAGCAGTGATTTCAGCAGCGCCTGTTACCTTTGCAGGATCCTTATCCCAACCGGTGAAGGTATAGCCCTGACGAGCCATAGTATCAGCAGTCGGAACTTCGAGTTCAGCAGCGCTTGAAACTGTCTGCTCGGAAACAACTGTCTTGTAAAGATCATAGAATACTACAGTAAATGATTCAGTTGCGTTCTTAGCGAAGATAGGTTCGATTGTTACGTCAGCAAATGCTTTACCATTGTAGGTAGTAGCAGTTGAAACGCTCTTGCCGTTAATCTTCCAGCCGTCGAACTTATAGCCGGCAGCTGCAGTAGCTGTGATTGAGTAAGCGTCGCCGAACTTATACTGCTTTGTTTCGCCGGAAGCGATGTCGCCGGAAACTGAGCCGCCCTCAGGAGCAGTAACTGTTACGTTAATGTCGAGAGATTCAATAGCTCTTGTTTCAGTAGCGTCGCAATTAGCGCATTTACGAGTTTCCTCGCCAGCCTTAGCAATTGTAGCTTCCTTAGTTACTGTCCAATCGCCCCAAGCGTGACCGGGAGCCGGGATAGTAATCGGGTTGCTGATTTCGTTATTGCCGTCAGCGTCTGAGAACATCTTGTTGCAAACGCTGCAAATCCAGTACGCTTCAGAGCCGTCTTCCGTACAGGAAGCAGGAACTTCAGCATATGGGGTCATCGTGTGGCCGAGAGCATCAACAGGTTCGCCGCCTCTGGTCTCGCTGTAGTCGCAGCGTGAGCAATATCTTGTTTCAACAGCAGTAGCGCCTGCTTCTGTGCAGGTTGCGGGAACAGCAGGAGTTGTTACTGTCCAATCGCCAAGGTCATGGTTGAGAGCAGCGATAGGAACGATAACGATACCGCCGTTAGCCTCTGTAGCTGCGTCAGCACCGTCGCAGGATGCTGTGTAAACAGTCTGGCCTGCTTCAGTACATGTAGCGTCTGTTGTATCAGATGTTACAGTAGCTTCGCGCTCGTCTACAGTACCTGTTGAATCACCAATGAAGATAGCCTTAGCTGACTGATGATCAGCAGCGATTTCGTATCTGTCGAATGTGAAGTTCTCTGTAAGAGCAGGAATAACTTCAGGAGTTCTTGAGATTTCGTAGCCGCAAACTGAGCAGTATACAACTACGTCCTTAGAACCGTCAACGCCTACCTGTGCAGGAACAACGTTTTCGTCAACTGCAGGAGCAGCAACGTGATTCTCTGTTTCTGTCTCGCCGCCGTTAGCGCATGTTCTGATATGAGTAGCAGCGTCATTCGGTGCCCAATCGCCCCAAGCGTGAACGCCTGTTGCCGGGTCAACGATTGATGAAAGCTCGGTGTTACCGTCTTCATCAGCGAAATACTTCTGGCAACGTGAGCAATAGTAGTATGCTACATTACCGTCAGCAATACATGTTGCAGGAACTGCAGCTGTGTAAGCCATATCATGGCCAAGAGCATTTACGTTTTCAGACTTTGTAGCGCCGCAAACGGAGCATACATAAGCCTGTGAACCACCGGTTGTGCAGGTAGGAGCAGGATTCGGCTCGCCGTCTTCAACCCAAGTATGGTTACCTGTAGCTGTGCCGGTATGAGTTACGTCCTTAGTATCTGTATTGCCTTCATAAGTAGCTGTGTAAGTAACAACTTCGTCAGCACCGCAGGTAGCAGCTGTCTTTGTAGCAACTGTTACAGTAGCGGGAGCTGTGCTTGTGCCGCCCTGGTCGCCAACTAAGTTAGCAACTGCAGTGTAAGGTTCAGCAGAGGTATCCCAAGTGAAGCTATCAAATGAGAATGTCTCTTCCTGTCCGCCGCCTTCGCAGCCTTCACCGGTATTGATGTTCATACCGAAGAAAGTCATCTGGCCGCCTGCCGGGCTTGTTGCATAAGGAGCATAGGTAGCGCAGCTTCTTGCGTTTGTTTCGTAGCAGCCGTACTTACCATAGTCAAATGTTTCAGTGATATCCTTAGTATTGTCCGTATCATAAGGAGCAAATACGATAGGATTAGCAGCACTTACTTCACCGGTAATCTGGAATGCAAATGAACAAATGATGATTTCATTTTCATAGGTATAGCCTTCGTCGCTACCTGTTACAGGGTCAATAAACGGAACGTTATCGTCTGAATGAGGAGCAAGCTCAAGGTTATAACCGGTACCTGTAAGGAAGTGGATGTTTAAGAGATTGTTTTCAGGTTCAACAGTAGTATCCTCTGAAGAGTTAGCATCAGCGCCGTAGATTGAGTCAGACGACTGCTTTGTAACTATAGCTGTACCGCCTGCACCTGCAACCCAAGTACCTGTGTTAGCAGCAGCTCTGTCGCTCTCTGTACCCCAAGCATATTCGGTCTTTCTGCCGTTCTTGTAGCTGTAAACACCAGCAGGCTCAATGTTATCGGAATAAGCGATACCTGCGTCAAGGTTAACTATGTTAGAACAATTTCTAAGAATTACAGTAGCAAGGAAGATGTCCCCTGTTGTGTAAGTATAGTTAATCGGTGTACAATCAGGGATAAGGTCGCTCGCATAGTAAGCAGCCATAGCAGCTGTCTGTTCTTCTGTGAGCTCAAGCTTGGAAACTTCAAGAGCACCTGTTGTTGTGTTCTTTGATGTTGTAGCCTTAATAGGAGCATCGTAAAGGCCGCAATATTCAAAGTTAGCATCAGCAGCAGCTGTACCCTTATCATTCCAAAGACCATCGTTAGTGTTATAGAATGTTGAGAACTGAATATCAACATCCGGATGGTAGTCAGCGACAGCCGGTGGTTCTGCAAAAGCTGAAATGGGAGCTGAGAAAGCAACCATAAGAACAGCAAGCATACAAGCTATCGCTTTTTTAAATGACTTAGACATTTAAATATTCCTCCATAATAATTTTTGGTTTTTCAACCTTTGCCATTAGGCAATGAAAACTGACATTAATTATTGAAGCATTCTCGTCTGATAGGTATAAGACGGGGTAACGTTACCGGCAAATCTGTTAAAGATTTGTTTATCGCCGGAGGTTATCGCGTCATCTCCGTTAAGGTCGAAATAGCGTTTATACGCTTCGCTTCCCATTGTTGCCTGAAGAGCTCCGTTAAACTTTTGCTTGTCACCTGAGGTAACAGCTCCGTCAGAGTTCCAGTCGCAAACGATAATCGGAATTACGCCTTCATAGTTAACGCTTGATTTACCGCTTATGTTAACCGTACGGTCGATTGTTGTACCCGTTGAATTGAGCGCATGCTCACCGTTTTCAAACGAATGGTTCGTTATAATGAGCTTATTTGTTCCGCGGGGAACAAGCGCGGTAAAGGTACCGTCCTCCGCCGTTACGGCAACGGGGTCGTAATTAACGTCGGTATAGATGCTGATGCCTCCGATTCCGTCGGTTCCGCTTTCGCCGTCAAGGCTTGTTGCCATAACAACCTTTGCGGAAACGCTTAAGAATTCGGGCGATGCGTCAGCAATCATAAGATAAGTGTTATAAGCGGTTTGGGCCGTTGTATCCGTTACATACGCATCGTTATAGCCGTCCGCATAATCGGCTTCGATAAAGGTTAAATCAGGGTCATTACTGAAGGTGAAATAATCCTCAAAGTCGATTGTTTGCGCGCTTGTTTCAACGGTAACGTCCATTGAAGCAATACGCGTTCCGCTTTCTGCATCCAAAGCGGTGTAGTTGTCATTCTCGGAAGCGAGAGCAACAACTAATTTACCATCATTTTCATCCTTAATTCCGCCAAGGGAAACGTTGCTTTCTGCATCGTCGGCAATAGTTTCGGTTACTTCAAGGGAGGTAATAACCTCCTCGTCGTAATCGGCGGTGAACTGCAGGATTGAGGCATTGTCCATATCCGAAACGATAACGTCAACTCTGTAATCGCCTGCGGTAAGGGCGTTGCCGTCTACCATTTTGCCTTCGGCATCGGTGAAGGCGCAGTACATATAAGGAGTTTCTGAACCGAGAGTGCCCTGTGCATAGGCACTGACGGGAGAAAGCATCGTAAAAATAAATAGCGTAGAAATCAGAACAAAAAAGAATTTCTTTGAAGTAGCTTTCATATTAAGTTTTACTCCCTTCCATTCTTATTTTGAAAACTCAGAAATATCATTTTTCTTTTTCCGTACCCTATGCCCGAAGGCACAGGGTACAGATTAAATTAAGTAACTAATTAATATTAGTCAAGCGACTTAGCCTGATAGGTATAAGTCTTTGAAACCTTACCGGCAAACTTGTTGAATGTCTGCTTGTCACCGGTTGTTACAGCGTTATCGCTGTTAAGGTCGAAGTAATGCTTGTAATTAGCTGTGCCCTTGGTTGATCTAAGAGCAGCATTGAACTTCTGCTTATCACCTGTTGTTACAGCGCCGTCAGAGTTCCAGTCACATACGATTACAGGAATGTTGCCTGCATCCGGAATATCAGCTGTACCGCTGAGAGTAACTGTTCTGTCGATTGTTGTACCAACTGAATCGCCGGCATGAACGCCGTTAGCGAAGGTGTGGTTAGAGATGGTAAGAGATGTTGTTCCCTTAGGAACTACAGCTGTAAATGTACCGCCTTCAGCTGTTGTTGCAACAGCAGCTTCGTTGAGGTCAGCATAAATATAGATGTCCTCAATACCGTCTGTACCGGTTTCGCCGTTAAGCTCAGTAGCGATTACAACCTTACCTGTGATGGTGATTGTGTCATCGCCACTCGGATCATCGGGCTCTTCGCCGTCATAGATTTCAAGGTTGTTTTCAGCAATTACAAGGTGTGAACGAGCGTCATAAGCCTTATGAACAGTCTTATTTGTATCGCCGTCCATATACTGTGAAAGGTTAATACATTCGCCGAGTGCGTCAACATAAGCAGTCCACGAATCTGTTGTGTAAGCCTGAACATATTCGCCTGTTTCTTCGTCAACCTTAAGGTTGGAAAGAACATACTCTTCTGTGTCTTCGTCATATACAACAGTACCGAACTTAACCGGAAGCTCTTCGGGAGCGGTTACCTTGTAGCTGTAAACGCCGTCCCATTCGCCTTCGTCCTTAGTTGAGTACGGGAACTGATGGTAATCGGTACCAATCTGTTCAATATCGAATGTATCCTGGTCATACTCAAATTCGCCGTCAAGTACGTCATATTCGTCAGTAGATGATGTAGCGTGAGTAATCTCGTCATAGAGAAGCTGGAATACGCCTGTTGTACGAAGAACTGCCTGAGGCATGTAAACGTTATTGAATACACGAGCGCCTTCGTCAAGAAGGATACAAGGAGCATAGCTTAAGTAGTTAGCTGCCTGATATCTTTCGCTGCTGTCTTCGTAAATCGGGATCCAGTTGCCGTTTTCGTCAACTGCATATTCGTCGCCGTCCTTCTCCCAAAGATATTCAATGGAAACAAGAGATTCTACTTCCTTAGCCTTCTTAACAGCTTCTTCGTAGTTGGCAACGAGGATATAGTTAACGTTCTGTCTGTCTCTGCGAATCTTAATAACATTGTTAACTGCAGCCTGAAGCTCTTCTGTCGGGGTAGCATAAGCTGTTTCAAGAAGAGTTTCAACTTCTTCCTTAACGTTAAGAGCATTTGCAAGGTTATCAAGGTTTACACCGCTTGCAAGTGTCTTCTGCATTGCAGGAATGATAAGGCTTGTAACGTTTGTCTTAAGTACGCCTGCAGTGTAGTAATGAACTGCAAGGCCTGCAGCGGCATTCTTAAGGCTTGCATAGTTACCGTCGATGTCACCGGTAGCGATTGTAAGCGGGAATGAACCAACAGATGTAACGATGTTCATCTTGTTATATTCTGTCGGACGGCCGCTTAAGCTGTCGTTAGCGATGATTCTGCAGCCTGCAGAACCGTTAGTATTGTTCTTGTCATGACGACCGGGAACAGAAATCTGTTCTGTGTCAAGATATACGCCTCTGAGAGGAGTACCTGCACGGTAGCCCGAAGCGCCGATCTTGCTCTTGGCAACTGTAAGAGCAACGTATTCGTCGTCTGCATTCTTGATATAACCGATACCGTCTGTGTTGAGAGCTGTTTCGAATGCTACTGTTGAGCCGTCGCCGAGGATAACTTCCTGATCATCGTTAACTGCAACGTAAGCTGCGTTGTCGTTAGCAGATGTTGAAGCTGCTCCGCTCTTAAGCGTGTAACCGGTTGTATTAGCTGCTACGGTTGCATAGTTAAGTTTAGCAGTTGTTCCTGTGTAACCTGTTGAGTTACCGTCTGAATCATAAGAATTCTGACGGTTTTCAACGTTGTAACCGTAAGCGCAGGAAGCTGCGTTAGAGCCTGCTACGATAAGAGTAGGACCGTAAACGTCAAGTGTTCCGGAAGTTCTCTTTGTAACAAGGCCGGCTTCCTGATAAAGCTCAGTGCTGGTTGCATAGTCGCCTGAGAAAGCGTCTGTCCAAGCCAAGTCACCTGTTGCAGATGATGATACACTGAAGAAATCAACAGCCTTAGCGTTGCTGTAGGTCTTTGAGTAAGAAGCGTCTGAATACCTGTCTTTACGAGCCATATCATATGTTACTTCTACTCTGTAAACGCCTACAGGTGTTGAGTTACCGGAAATGGTAACACGTGTAAGCTGTTCGGGGTTAAGAGCAACTGAGTTATTGCCTACAGGCATAAAGTCCTTAGACTTGTTAGGAGCAATAACGAAGAGACCTGTCTTATCGCTGTTATCGCTAACATCGATAATCTTGATGCTCTTAAGAGTTGCGAAATATCTTCCTGCTTCAACAACGTTGTTATTAGCATCGTTGTAGAAATCATTGATACCCCAAGACTCGTTTCTGATAGCAAGTCTTGTTGAGAATGATGATGAAGAAACAATGTGGTCAGCAAGTGTAGCCGAAACGCCGCCTACTGTGTTATCATTGATTCTCGGAAGAATGTGAGTTGCCTGAAGAATGAATGCTGCTGCATGGATAGCATTGCCCGAAATAGTTTCGTTAGCATTGTAAGCATTCGTTAACTGAAGAAGGTTATCAATAAGGTTAAATACCGATGTATTGATATTTGACTTCTTAAGGAAAGTATCAACCGGGTTAGAAGTTGATTCGGTTACTCTGATGATATCAGCTGCTGTTGAAGTTCTGCTACCAAGAAGAAGGTTGATGAGCGGCTTCGCAACGCTGAATACTACAGCGTTAAGAGCTGACTTGGTGTAAAGCGGGTTAGCATTACTGTCATTAGAGATTAACTTTCCAATGTAAGTTAAGATTGTTGATAAACCGTTGTTTCCTCCGATGTCAGCAACCGAACCTACAACGTCATCCCAAAGGAATGTCTTGAGGTCAAGAGAACCTGCGGTTGTCTTGCCGAGAAGCTGAGCAAGAGCGGGAAGAAGCGTGTTTATAACATTGTTTGCATTCTGCCAAATTGTGTTAGAATAGCTAATAGCATTCGGTGCATTGGCAAGAGCTGCAATCTTCTTGTCTACGCCGAAGTAGCAAACTGTTGCATTAAGTGTCTGCCAGAAGAGGTTGTTAAGGCCGTCGCCTTTACCAACGAAGGTATACTGTAACGGCTTAATGATAGCACCGCTTGATGAGCAAGTTGAAGATGTCTGCTCAAAGAACGGCATACCTGCTGCTGTAAGAACAAATGTAAGTGCATCAGCTGCCATCGGAACGATAGCATGGTCAAGAAGGGTTGTTCCGTCTATAGCCTGAACGAACTTGTAGCTGATATCCGGGTTAGCAGCCATCGGCATCGGGTCGCTGAGTTCATAAAGGTCTGAATAATCTCTGTCAGGATACAGATATTTAAGGTATTCCTGAAGTGCTATAACAGCACCTGACTCAATATCGCAAACCTTATCCCAATCTGCGTTATGGATAGAAGCTGTGAGGTTCCAATGCTTGAGAGCTGAGATAGCAAGCGGAATTACTGCCTGCTCAATGTTAGCCTCTGTAATAACAGTGTCTGCACCGTTATCAGCAAAATCGGAATTATAGAACGGGTTAAGAATGTTAGCGTCAGTAGCGTCAGCTGAATACTTGAAGATAATAGCTGCGTCGCTGATAAGTGTAGAAACAACTGTTGCTACGTCAGTAGCGTCTGTTGTTGAAAGAGCGGGCATAGTTGTTGATTCAACACCGCCGTATCCGCCGTTGCCGTCATCAACTGCTTTACCGATGTTTTCGCTTGCGGGGAATAAATCATCCATAGCTTTAACAAGGGCGTTGTCGATCTGGCTGATAAGTGAGCCCGGGAATCCGGCAGCCGTCTTTGATGCAAAGAGAGTATCAAAGAAGTCGATTACTGTAGGAGCACCGGTCTGCTCAAAGTAAAGGTTAAGAGGACCTGTCTGGATTCCCCAGTGATCAGCAAGCGGGCTGTAACGGATTTCGCTGAAGAGGATTGATGAATCGATGTCTCTCCAGTTGTACTTATCGTTCTTAGCAACTCTGCTGTCTTCATAAGTTACTGTCTTCTTAACGTAATTGATGAACTCATTAGCTGATGAGAAGTTGTAATCAGTATAAACTGCTGCAGCCCAAGCGTTGATAATGGTATCTGAATAGTTATCCATATAATCAGCGCCGCGCTTCCACTCATAATATTCACCGTTAACTTTGTACTCTTCGTTTACCCAATAGAAATAATGGTTATCGAAGTTTGTACCGCTGCCGAAATCGTGGCCGTCATAGTTAACGTGAAGAAGCTCGATTGTGGGCTTAAGGGCTGTCTTCCAAACTATCGGAAGAGCCTTCCAGATTATCTGATAAATAGTATCGGTTGATGCAACCGAAAGAGTTTCATTGCCGTACTTAGCAACGAGAACGTTACCTTCGTAACCCTCTTCCTGTGAATAAACAAGGTTCGGGTCCCAACCCTGAGCCGTAGCGTAAGCAGAATCAATCTTACCTGTTGAGGTATCGAACTTGCCCGCTTCTACAGCCTGAGCGTAACGGCGCTTAGAACTATCGTTGAATCTTCCTTCTTTGTAAACAACTTCGCCTGACGGGTCAGTTCCGTTTTCAATCTTCTCAGCACCCGTGAAGGTTGCATATTCGGGATATGTAATCTCAAAGCTGAGCTTCTGAAGATAATAGTTAGCAATCTTGAAACCTTCTGTATCAAATACCCAAGATGTACCCTCTTCCTTGAGGTGGTCCGTTCCTTCATAAAGCGGAACGAGCTTAACAAGGAGAGCCTTAAGTACGTTATAAATCATACCGTTTGAGCTCGTTTCATATGCCCAGGAATCATGGTCAATACCGAGAAGGCCGCCTAAGATACCGTAAAGGTCAACTAAGTCTTTGTTATTATTATCATAAACAAGCTTTAATGTACCATCTAACAAATCCGTAAAGATGTTTCTGTTATCGATAAGGAGCCATTTAATAACACCCCTGATGATATACTTAGCCGAGTTAACGTTTCTCCAGCTTCCCGATGAATCACGGTAACCTGCCGAAGTACCTACTGAGTTTTTGAAATAGCTTGATGAGCTTGTTCCGAAAACATCAAAGTTAAGGTTAAGAATGGTATCAAGGTGATAACCAATCATGCTTGCAAGGTTGCCGGCGCTCTTAAGAGAAGCGATAGCGTCCTTAAGCTGATACATAAGGTCAATGATACCGTCAATGCTGCTTACGTTACCGGCAATGTTAATTACCGCAACCGATGAGGTTGAAACATTAACGTTAGGTAAGTTGATTCCGAGCTGAAGACCAAGAATTTTAACGATCTGCTCAGGAAGCTTATCCTCGATGCCGATAGCGTTGATTGACTTCTGGAATGAATCCCAGTCAGCGTCATAAAGGAAGCCGTCAAGAGAGTCAAGAAGTGCTTCAAGCGTTGCATCGTCGGTAACTTCAACCCAAGAAAGAGCATTAGCGCCGATGTTGCTGCTGTCATCATGGTAATCGCCGTTCTGATAAGCGTAAGCTGTTGATGCAACGCCGAAGAACGTCGAAACCGCCATGAGAGCAGAAAGTACAAGCGCAATCAGCTTTTTAGAAAAAACTTTAGATTTTTGCACTTTTCGTTTTCCTCCAAATTTTTTTTAATTTACGATTAATGCGTAATTGCTTATAAGCTGTCACAATCTCTGACCGGCTGCGGTAAGTCCGCAGTAGACTGAAGAACATTAAATTCTGCTTATAGATACAATATTTACATATTTTACGCATTTTACGCAACTTTATTAAATCACAAAATAGATATAAAGTCAATAACATTTTAATAAATTGTCCGAAAAAACTTCTTTCGTCCATTTTGTGAATAAATTGTTAATAAGCTATTGACAAATGAAAAACAAAATTGTATTATGTAGTTGAACATTTTACAATTTGTTCATAAATATTTTACCTATTATTAATGATTGCTTACCAAATCGCTTAACACTTTTGCGATTTTGTAATGTAAAGCAAAGCCGCTTTACGGGTGTTATGCCGCGGTAAAGCAGCATGGTTTTACACCGCCTACATTTGGGGTGTTTCCGGCCTGTATCTCCCCCGATGCACAACAAATTGTAGGCGGATTTTTAAGGCGAAAATTTCGGCATTTTTCGGCGCAAAAATGCCGCTTTAGTAATTTGTATAGCAGCAGAAATGTTTAAAGTCAAACAATCCTTTAACCGAGTTGTAAACCTTTCGCAATAATATGGTTAAAAGATAGTAATTTGTTTATTTTTTAAACCAAAAGTATTGACTTTAAATATTATATCTGTTATAAATATATTGATATTGTTCGTTAGTATAGGGTATATTGCGCTCAAAAATATCCAAAGCTTGAACGCCTCCCTGTACGCTTAGCGTTAAAACGCTAAAATCATTAGAAAAAGGAGAGATGATTATGAGAACGAGCAAAAAAATGCTGAGCTTTTTCTTGGCATTAGTAATGGTCATTACCAGTTGCTCGGTTGGATTTACCGCCTTTGCAGCAGACGGCAACAAAACAGACTCCAACCTTGAATACTGGAATGACGCGACGACTGCTGATGAAGCATTCGACGCGCTGAACACTTTGATAGGCAGTCTTCTTTCGATAGACGCAATCAAAGACCTTTTGGAGAATAATAACATCGTTGACAAGGTTACCGACAAAACCACGCTTCAGGATGTTATTGCAGGCGCTTCTCCCCTTCTTATTAACGCATTGATGGATAGCTCAGGCCTTGAGGCTTATCTCACCGATACTAATAAGAACGACATTGAGGATATCGCTAACTCCTTCAATACCGGCGGCTTCAGCGCCGGCGACAGCACGCCTTACAGAACAGGCAACAGACAGATAACCAACGTTTTCTATCAGGCGTTTGCTTCTAAGGACCTTGCTACAGGCAACGGCGGCCAGAGCTTTTATACACTTTACCGCTTTGCTACTGATTACAAGGACAAGGGCGGAAACGTAGGCACATTTGCTTCAGAGGTTTATGACTCACTTAAAAATTATAAAGACGCTACCGAAGACGAGCTTAAGAAAGCTCTCAAGAGCGACGAGTTAATCAGAGACCTCTATTACCGTACGATAACGGCAAATGAATCCGACGCAGAAGTAAGGAACCGCGCCACGATTGACCAGATCGGTAACTTCAACAACGAATTCAACCCGATTACGGCATCAGGCGTAACTCTTAAAGAGGTTCCTGCAACAAAGGCAAGCTTTGATTCGGAATTCGGCGAAGGTAAAGATTACTTAATTGATTTCTATAACAACATCTTCACCAAAATCGGAATGCCTAAGTTAAAGAATGCTGCCGAGCTCGTTTTCTATCACTGCACAACATACGGCTGCAACATCATTTATGCTAACATTTATCTTTACCTTATGGATAAAGCCGGCAAAACCGTTACCGCGGAAGCTTTCGGCGACAGCAGCGTTAAGCTTACACCGAGCAATGTTTATGATGTTCTTTACAAAGATCCTGATGACGCAAGCGATGAAGGACTTTACAGCGTTGATGATTTTGCAAACGATTATATCGGCTCCGTTAAAGGCCAGAAGTTATTCTTCAACAGCGGCGACGACAGCATAAATAAAGGTATCTATAAGGATTATCTCCTTTATGCTGTATACGACAAGCTTTTCGGCGGAATCGACGACAGCATCAAAAATTATGACACCCTTCTTTCAGAGCTCAACAGCGAAGCCGGCCTTGTAAAAGCTGACAGCGACGAGGCTAAAGAAACCTCCAGCCTTCAGGCTGCAATGCTCAGTGCGATGGGCGACGGCGCTTCGGTTTACAGAACGGGCAACGGTGTTTGCATAGTTGACTATTTCATGCACTATGTATGTAACGCTAAATCGTACGGTTTTGAAGGTTCAAAATACGCTCCCAAGACCGATGAGCAGAAAGTAGCCGTAGCAAGCGCTGTGTTTGACAGCAAGGTTGTAGGTATTCTTGATACCGTAGGCGGCTTCATTGATATTAAGGGTCTTCTTAAAGAGCTTGTTGGCGGCGAGATTGACCTTGTTGCAATGATTGACGGCATTTGGCAGAAGCTTTATGACGCACCGGTTGCAACCGTGTTCAACCTTCTTCCCCCGATTATGCTTATTGTTGACGGTATTCTTCCCGTTCTTCTTCGCGACGATATAGACGACTTTAACGCTATCGACTATATGATAGGCTCGATTCCTTCATCGGGCGGCTCGCTTGAAACCTTCGTTCTTAACGACGGTCTCGGCAATCTTCTTGAAGCACTTGCAAATACCGACGCTCTTAAGATAGGTAAATACGCTCAGATGAGCGGCAACAACACAATCGGCCTCGGCGCTCTTCACCTTGACCTTAACAAAGTTCTTCCCTCAATCCTTCACTGGGTAACGGGCGACAGACAGGGCGCAATCGCTATGGTTGGTACTTATCCTTCACAGAAGGTATTCAAGTTCAACAAGGACGGTATCATCATTACCGACAAAACAACGGGCGACGCAAGAAAGGTTGCTTCCACAAAGACTGTTAAGTTTAACAGCAACATCCCCGTTTTCACAAATATTTATATTGCTGACCAGTTTATCTATGCATTAAACGACGATAAGCTTCTTGAACTCGTTTCCGGCCTTCTCGGCGATACTGTTAAGAACGCCCTCGGCAATAACGGAATTAAAGAGATTATTGACGAGCTTCTTATCTTCGTACGCGATGCAGTTGACGATTATCTTGCTGAAGTTGGCTATGTAAAAGGCCAGGGCACGAACGATAAGAACTATCTTTCCGGCTATCAGGTAAACGACGGTCTTAACGATATTAAGGTTGCTCTTCCGAAGCTTATTGATAACATCGGTAAGAACTTCATGACAAAGTATGCGGTTAAATCCGACTGGGCGTTCAACTACAACGGAAAGATAGCTACAAGGTCCGTTGAAGATAAGGACGGCAACAGCCAGACCGAAACATACAACGTTCACTTTGATAAATTCGTTAAGCTTTCGGAAACTATTGATAACAAGGATAACCCGGTTAAGATTCTTACATCGGTAGTTGACCTTCTTATCGGTAACTGGATTAACGCTCTTCTTGACTTCCTCAACGATGTTCTTTCCGACGACAGCAACAAGATTACATCAGAGGTTCCGCTTGTTCAGGGCTTACTTGCAGCTCTCGGCGATTTCGGCGAGCAGAGCATCATTACAGACGCACTTAACGGTCTCTTCCAGCTTAAGAGAAGCGACGACGCTTCCTTCACTCTTACAGCGAGAACGGCTGCTACAACAATTGAAGGCGAAAGTAAAACAAACTTCGTAGGCTTCTCGCTTACATCGGGCTTCTTCCTCATCTCTAACGTACTCTTCACAAAGAAGGGACAGCAGAGAGGTTTAATCCCCTTCATTAAAGCGATTATTGCAAACGATCCTAACGTTCAGGCTGATTACAAAGTTAAGAAGGCCTTAAGAACAACAGCTCCCCTTCTTTCAGGTTCAAAGAAGGCTAACGTTTCAGCTGCAGGAACAGATTACAGCAAGCTTCTCACTAAAGAGAATAAAGCGGCTGCGCAAAAGCTTGTTGACACACTTGACACAATTCTCGCATCTCTTCTTGAAAATACATCACTTAACGGATTTGACCTTGACGCTACCGATAATTTTCTTTCGGGATTCGCTGAGCTCTTCGCGGCTTACTATGGCGCTAAGAACACTGCTGATTTAGACAAGATATTTAATAACTGGCTCTTCTTCTTCACCGGCGAATCACACAAGACCCCGTCAAAGAACGGTAAGATTGGTACTCAGCCCGACAAGAACGGCGACGTTGACGCTAAGAAGGTTTACACCTCGGCAAACCTTTCAAATCTTGTTATTCAGACATACTCACTTGTTGAAAACATCGTTGACTACTTCTTCTACAATAAGGAAAGCGGCGTGCTTTCATCAAGAGACCCGAACATGCTTATTGCTGACGCGCTTTACGGCCTTATCTCGCCTGACGCAGTAGCAATCCGCATGAGCAAAGATTACAGCAAGACGGCTGAAATCCTTCAGAAAAAGGATTACCACAACTGGAACTCCTTCAAGGTTCAGATTACCGCTCTTGACTATGACCGCAAGCAGTACAACAAGAAGGACTTCCTTAAGTTCGGCTTCAGCGACGGCGACAAGACAGCGTTCTATGACGCTCTCGGCGAATCGCTTAACGGTATAGCAGGACTTCTCGGCGCTGTATTTGCTACAAGCTATACAGACAAGGACAGAAGCGGAAACCTTTACAGCGAGCTTCTTTATCCCCTTCTTAAGAATCTTGCGGACGGCGTTGGCGCAGACGGCGTAATGAGCCCGAAGGACTTCAACAAGGCTTCCGGCGCTCAGCAGCTCATTAAGGGCATCGTAACACCGCTCGGCAACATTCTCAGCAAGCTTTATGACAAACCGGCGAGCTTCATCCTTAACCTTGTAAAAGGCCTTGCAGGCGTAGTTAAGGACGACACGATTAAACAAATCATCGGCGGACTTCAGGGAACGCTTAACCTTCATATTGACGGTATTTCAAACATCGTTTCTTACCTGTCGCCTTCTTACGGCAAATCGCTTAAGAAGAACCTCAGCAAGATTAACGTTGCGCTTCCGAAGAAAAACATTTTAGTAACAATTCTTAACAAGTTCTTAGCTGACAAGCTCGGCTTCGCACTTCCGAATATCAACTGGACGAAGCTTAACGAAGCTTCAACATCGGGTGAGGTTCTCCTTCTCATCTACGGTTACGTTGTTGATACGCTTCTCGGTTCAGAGCTGCTCACTTCACTTATTGACAGCCTTGACCCGAACATCAGCAAGATTCTTAAGAATCTCTCTGCTGCGCAGATACTTGACGTTCTTGCAGACATCATTTCGGTAGTTCAGAGCCCGACAGAGGTTTACTGGAGCTTCAGCGAATACGCTGCTAAGCTTACAAATTCCTTCAGCTATCCTAAGGGCATTACAGCTTCCAAGGCTGACAATGCGGTTAAGCAGTTTGACCAGCTTATAAACAACATCTTCCCGCTTCTTAACGGACTTGGTGTAACGGATATTGAAGGACTCGGCTCACTTGTTAACGAAAAGCTTTATACCAACGAAATTATTACAACAATCGCTAAGGCTCTTTACGGAGCAATCGGCGGAAACGATACAGTTGTTCAGGTTCTTAAGGTTCTCGGCATTGACGTAACACCTAAGGGCATGGCTGCATACCTTATGGATACAAGCTACGGCCCGACTTACTCAAGCGCCGCTAAAACACTTAAAGGCTTAAGCAGCTGGGATAAGGTAACGACACTTAACTGGGGCTTCACAAACGGAACGGCTAAGGCTCAGGAAGGCTTTATCAACGGCCTTGCAGCAGCGCTTCGTCCGCTTAACTCCGCGCTTTCAATCCTTCTTGCCGAAGGTAAGCTCGGTATTATTGAAAACCTTGACGTTCAGGAAGTTGTTACACTTATCATCAATGCTCTTGTTAAATCGCACGAAACCGAAATACGCTCGGATAAGGGCGAGCATGCCGCAACCATTACTTACAGACTTAAGGGCGACGAATTCATCGTTACGGTTCAGAGCTACGGTATCAGAGGCAACGGCAAGAGAACAGTTAAGAGCGTTATTAAGATAGACGTTAAGGCTATCAGCAAAGACATTGAAGGCGTTCTTAAGAAGATTGACTTAACGCTCGGCACAAACGGCTACGAAAGCGCTATTATCCCGCTTCTTGAAGCATTTATGTGCGACGATATTAAGACTTATAAGGAATATAAGGAAGATTACGCAAAGGCAAAGGATAACCTTCTTGTTGACATCCTTAAGCCAATCGGCGGACTTATCGATACAGCTCTTGCAAACCCGATAGGAACCATAACCGCAATTCTTCCCAACGTTGCATACTTCATTGACAGCAACGGACTTTCACAGGCAGTTGCAAATCTTATTGCTCCGATTACTGCCGAAGAGGGACTCATCGGCGTTCTTAAGAAGAACGGCCTTGACATTGACAAGCTCGTTGAAGCTATCACCGGAAAAGACCTCGGCTCTGTTCTTACAGACCTCATCGGTATTGACGCTGACCTTCACCTTGAGCTTACGAACCTTAAAACGTTTAATATTCAGGTTATAGTTGTTCCGCTTGTTCAGAAGCTTCTTAAAGATAAGTTCGGACTTAAGCTTCCTGATTTCACCTTTGCTCAGATAGCAAGCCACGGCGAAATCAAGACGGTTCAGAGCAAGGCTAAGAACGACGAGGGAACATACCTTACAGAGCAGGTACAGGCTCGTCAGGGCGAGGTTCTTGTTGCAGTACTTAAGTACGTAGCTGAAACCCTCATCCAGAACGCCGACGCTCTTAAGGACCTTCTCGGCGGAATAGACGCTATTAAGAACAACGATACAATCAAGTCAATCCTTGACGCAGTATTCGCTTCACTTTCAATCGCTACTGCAGATGATATTGTAAGAGCAATCTTCTTCATCATAGACGGCGATTCGGTTGATAAGTTCTTCGATTACAGAGGCTTCAAGACCAAGGAAAACAACTTCTCCTACGGCGACCTTGACGAGGACTTCTGCCGCAAGCTCGCTCCGATGCTTGACGGACTTATCGGCGGCCTTCTTGAAGGCGGACTTCTCGGCCTTGTTGAGGAAAAGCTTTACACCGACGAATTAATCGGCAAACTTGCAACAGGCCTTTACGGTGCAATCGAAGGCGTTAAGATTAACGACGAAATCGGAACTCTTACAGACGTTCTTGCAATGACCGATATTGACTTCTCAACATCAGGCGTTGCTTCACTTCTTACAAACAGCGATTACGGCAAGAGCTATGACGCCGCAGCCGCAACAATCAGAAGCGCAGGCTCATGGAAGAACATTAAGGCTGAGAACCTTAAGTTCGGCGTTAAGGACAGAGACAGCTTCCTTCACGCACTTACCGCAGTTCTTCGTCCTCTCTTCGGAGTTCTCGACGTTCTTCTTAACAACGCTTCGCTCAACCTGTTTAACCTTGTAAGCATCCCGGGTTCAGACGGTTACACATCTGCAATCGTTCCTCTTCTTGAGGCGCTCGGCGTTTACAACATCAAAACTCAGTATCAGTACAGAGAAGATTGCTTCAAGTCGTACGATAACGTACTTCTTGACATCCTTAATCCGCTTTGGGATAAGGTAGAGGATATCCTCGCTGCTCCGCTTGAGGTTGTTATGAACCTTCTTCCGAACCTCGCGCTGGTATTTGCAAACGACGGACTTCTTCAGATTATTGATAACCTTATCACACCGATTACAGCTCTTCTTGACGCACTTAAGCCGATAGTTGATATCAACGCTGTTCTCGATGCAGCAGGACTTGATGTTCCGAAGCTTCTTAAGGATAAGGTTGGCCTTAACGTAACTAAGTTTGACCTTTACGATATTCAGGGAACACTTAAGCCGCTCCTTGGCGCGGACAATGTTGTAAGCACACTTAATTCCGTTCTTAAGATAATTAAGATTAAGGATGTTTCGCTTAACATTGAGCTTCCCGAAATTGATTGGTTACAGCTTGCTTCTCACGGTAAGAACAACCTTAAGGCAACATCTCAGGTTGCTTGCTACGGCAGCAGAATTGCTGTTAAGGGCGACGAGGACGAAACGCTTATTGCAGTTCTCAGATACCTTATCAATACTATTAACTACAAGAATAACTATGATGAGCTTGTATCGCTTCTCGGCGGATTATTCAAGGGCAACGATACTGTAGCAGGAATTCTTGACCAGGTATTCGGAATGCTTCAGGGTGATTCCGACGAAGTAATCAAGAACCTTGTTGATCTTCTTCAGACTCTTGCAGGATAATAAATAATTGATACATTTAAAGGCATCGCTTCGGCGATGCCTTTTTGTTTTCCTTAAAATATATTTTTCTTGCAACACTTTGAGCAATATTCTATACTATACATATGAAAGCTTTCAAAACGGTGGTGAAAAAATGGACGAAAGGCAGTTAGTGCTTAATGCAAAAAAGGGCGACAGCGACGCGTTTTGCGCGCTTTATTCCCTTTACAAGGATAAGCTTTACCGCTACGCATTTTACCGCCTCGGCGTTCGCGAGGACGCGGAGGACGCAGTATCGGATTGCGTTTTATCCGCGTTTAAACAGATGAACAAGCTCAAAAAGCCGGAAGCATTTTCTTCGTGGCTGTTTACAATTCTGCGCTTTTCCTGCAATACTTTTATTGAAAGCCAAAAAAGAACAAGGGAAGCCTCAAACATTGAAGATGTTGCAAATACGCTTAGCACGGATTTAAGCAACACAATTGAAAAAACAGAGCTTCAACAGGCACTTTCAATTTTAAAGGACGATGAAAAGGAAATTGTTCTTATGTCGGTTGTATTCGGCTTTAACAGCAAGGAAATTGCAAAAACGGTAAGCCTGACTTCGGGGGCAGTGAGGTCAAAGCTGTCGCGGAGCCTTACAAAAATGAGAGAATTTTTAGGTGAATAGTATGGATAATTTTGATTTCATTAAGAATAAGCTTGAAAGCGAAAACGTTACCGCTCCCGAAAGCCTCAGCGAGGAAGCAATAAAGAGCAAGCTCAGCGAGGGCAAGGGCGGAAATACGGTTATACCGTTTAAGAAAAAGGGTGGCTTTAAGGCGGCGCTTGCGCTTGTTGCATGCTTTGCGGTAATCGCTGTTTCGGTTTCTTTTATAACAAAAAACGAAAAGCCTCCGGTTGCTTCGCCTTCTACAGATACACAGAGCATAAACGAAATTGTAAGCTTTGAAAGCTATGAGGAGCTTGAATCAGCCATTAAAAAGCTTGAAAAGGAAAGTATGCGCCTTTACGGAAACGGCCTGAAAACGGATATGGCAGCAACAGATACAGCAGAGGACGGAGCGGCAAATTATACGGGAAGCGTTCAGAAAAGCTCCTCTGCAACTGCAAAAGAAAGCTTTGCTTCAACAAACAAGCAGGTTGATTCCGTTGACGAGGCGGATATTATTAAAACAGACGGGAAATATATCTATTACATCAGCGATGATGAAAACTCCCCGCTGACTATATACTCTGCAGACAACGGGAAAACCGAGCGTCTTTCCTCAATAAAAGCGGGAAAGGACAGCTTTTTCAGCGAAATGTTCCTTTACGGCGACAAGCTTATTGTTATCGGAACAAGAAGCGAGAGCAAAAAGCTTGAGGATGTAACCGAAAATGATGACGGCGACGATATTATTTACGAAGATAGTATTTATAACGGAGCGCTGCTTTATAACTCCTACAGCTTTGTTTATACCTACGATATCAGCGACAAAAGCGCTCCGAAGCTCGTTGATAAATACGAACAAAGCGGATATTATAACTCCTCACGAATGATAGGCTCATGCGTTTATCTTATCTCGGATTACAATCGCTTTTATCTTGGCTGCAAGGACGGCTTTGTTCCCTGCGCCTGCGGAAACGACGGCGAACTTAAACAGCTTGATATAAGCGATATATCAGCCGTTAAAGACGCTGAAAACGCTTGCTACGCTCTTATAGGCGCTATTGACGTTGAAGGCGGCGATAAGGCAAAGGCAACAAAGGCTGTGCTCGGCGTAAACGAGCAGGTTTACTGCAACGACGATAACCTTTACCTTACCGGAACTTATACCCACGGAAAATCGCAATGGACGCGCATAGTTAAGTATTCCCTTAATAAAACAGAGCTTGAGCTTACGGCCGGCGGCGACGCAAAGGGCAGCGTTAACGACCAGTTTTCAATTGACGAATACGAAGGTAACCTCCGCATAGCTTTAACCGATTATCGCTGGGGCGACGGCAAGGATAAAAACTACCTTTACGTTATGAACGGTAAGCTTGACATTATCGGCAAAACGGAAAGCTTTGCCAAGGAGGAACACATTGAGGCTGTTCGTTTTATGGGCGATACCGCATACGTTATAACGTATGAACAAACCGACCCGCTGTTTATTATTGATTTGTCAAATCCGAAAAAGCCCGAAATAACGGGAGAGGTTAAAATAG
The DNA here is from genome assembly GCA_900316345.1 of uncultured Eubacteriales bacterium. GTDB lineage: Bacteria > Bacillota > Clostridia > Oscillospirales > Acutalibacteraceae > Eubacterium_R. The sequence goes on from ONCR01000002.1 coordinate 33,332, forward strand.
ACGGTTTTTCCTCCTCGCTTACGCCGGTTGACGAAAACACAATGCTCGGCATAGGCTTTGCAACAAAGGAGGAGGAATGGGGCATCGTTCAGGACGGACTTAAGCTTGCACTGTTTGATATTAGCGATAAAAAGAATCCGAAGGTGCTTGATGAATATGAAATCCGTAGCTCTGACAGCGAAGCGCAATACACCCATAAGGCAATCGCAATAAACAGCGATAAAAAATATTGGGCAATCCCCCTGAGCGTTTATGACGACAGTAAATTTGATACCGGAGCGCTTGTGATAAGAATTAAGGATAAGAAACTCGAGGTTGAGAACTATAAGCTCAGCGACACAACCTATGATTATTCAAGACGCGTAACCTTTATAGGCAATTATCTCTATGTTCCTGCAAGCTCCGGCAACAGCATTGATTCATTTGAAGTAAAGTAATCCCCTATCAAAAAAACACGGAAACCAAACGGCTTTCCGTGTTTTTTTGTTTTGCAACCAATAGTTGCGTTAATTCAAGCTAAAATGTATTGAAGAAACCTGCTGTTTTTGATAAAATGTAATTGAAAACAGACGGAGGTAATAACTATGGATAATGCCATTTATGAAAGACTTCTTGAATACAGAAAGAAAAACGGCCTCTCACAGGAGGAGCTTGCAGAAAAAATCGGCGTTTCGCGCCAGGCAATTTCAAAATGGGAAAGGGGCGAAAGCAGCCCCGATACCGATAACCTTATTGCCCTTTCACAGCTTTACGGCGTAACGGTTGACGAGCTTCTTTTCGGCAAAAAGGCAGAGGAAAAAGAAAAAACCCCCTCCTCTGACAGCGTGAATATCGGCATTGGGGGTATTGATGTTCAAAGCGCGGAGGGCGACAGGGTTCACGTAGGCTTTGACGGAATACGCGTTACCGATGGAGACGGTAATCCTTCAGAGAGCTTAAATAAATATGAAAACGAAAAGAAAAGCCGTCCTATGCTTAGCGCTGTAATTATAATTATCGGAATAATCGCATTCCTGCTTGTAGGCTTTTTGTTCAAGCTTTGGAAGGTTTGCTGGGTTTTAATTCTTCTTGCAATTTGCGTTTCATCGCTTATTGAGGCGATAGATAAAAAGAAGCCCTCGCATTTTAACTATCCGCTTCTTATGGTAAGCATTTACTGCGGCATAGGGCTGACGGCAAAAATCTGGCACCCGACGTGGATTCTATTTGTAACAATACCGATTTTTTACCTAATATGCGACGCAGTTAAGAAAAAATAATAAACGCAAAAAAGGCATCGCAAAGCGATGCCTTTTAATAATGCTTATTTTACCGTAGCGGTTTTAGCAATTGAAAGCGGAGAATAAATCTTTTTGCCGCTCTTTACCATATAGGACTTAATTTTAACGTAGTACTTTTTGCCTGACTTAAGTCCGGTAATGGTTTTGCTTGTTTTAGAAGCGCCCTTAACTGTAACGGTTTTAGCGCCCTTCATATTCTTCTTTGTTGAATACTTGATTACATAGCCCTTAACGCCCTTAGTTGCGCTCTTCTTCCATGTAACCTTAATTGCGCCCTTCTTAGCCGTCAGCTTAACCTTCTTTGCGTTCTTCGGGCCGATTGTATATTTAACGGTCTTTGCCTTGCCCTCGTAGCCGCCGATGAAGGTTACGGTTACTTTATAGGTTCCGATTTTCTTTGAATTATTGTTCGAATAAGTAACTTTATAGGAAACGCCCTTTGTAAGGGTTTCGCCGTTAAGGGTTACCTTAACGCTCGGCTTCTGGATTTTGCCGTTATAGCTGAACTTTCTCTTTGTAAGGGTAACCTTTGCCTTGCTTGCGTCAATCGGGCTGAGGTTAAGGGTTGCGTTAATGCCGTCAATAGCTTCGCCGATTGATTTGCCTGCGTCGGCAGTAGCGTCCTTGTTTTCGCCGTTATCGTAGAAATAATCAAGAATAGCAGCGTAGGTATCAAGCTTACCTGCTTCAACAGCTTTATCAACAAGGGTTGAAATGTTGCTGCCTACAAGCGGAATTCCGCCGATTTTTTCTTTAAGGCCTTCAGCATTTTCCTTATTTGCAAAGAGGTTGTTATATAAGTAATATACAAGCTCGGTGAACATTACGTCGCCGTCGATATATCTTACGGCAACATAGTCCTTATCCTGCTGCGCGCTCGCATTAACCTTAAATGTTGTGTACTTGTTAAGCTCGGTTAAATCCGGCATTGCAAGAGTTACGCCGAGGCCTGAAAGCTTATCATTAATCAGCTTAAGAAGTGCGTTAGGAAGAACATATTTATTAAGAACTGTTTCAAGCGGAACGTCGTCAATCTTAATATCCGTTACAAGCGGAGCTAACATACCGAGGTTGCTTGTAAGGTTCTTATAGATTGTTGAGGGAAGGTCGCTTGTAATAATATCGCCGAGTCTCGGGATAAGAGCAAGTACGTCGGTAATTGTATGAAGGTCGCTGTCAATAAACTTAAATACGTTATCAACTATCGGGCGAAGTAAAGCGTCGCCGGCGATAGCCATTGCAGCCTTGCCCTTATCATATGAGCTGCCTTCTGCAGCGGCATAAGCCTTCTGGAATTCGCTGTAATAATTTGCTTTATACTGAGCGTCAGTCATAAAGCCTGTTACGCCGAGAGCTTCAAGAGCCTTAACGCAGCATTCGTAAACGCCGAAGGTGAATTCGCCCGTGGTCTTATCAACATAGTTGAAGAACTCAACGCCGAGATTCATACCAAAAATGTTAAATTCGGGTGAAAGAACAGCCGTCATCGGGCGGAGAGCAGCAAGCGCTGCGTTAACAAAGCCGTCCTTATCGCCATCCTTGAAACCGAAATCGCCGCTCTTGAATTCGATAGCTGCTATTGCGTCGTAAATATTGGCGTCCTCATAGATTGTTTTGCCTTCGGCATCTTCGCCGCAGTCAATCTGAACGGGAGAACCGTCCTCTTCCGTAGGAACCTTGTCAGCGTCGATACAAGCTTCTATCTTTTCCTTTGCGGAAGTATACTTAGCTTCAATAAGCGTATCCCTGACGCTTGAAGTAGGAATAAGCATCTGAGCAAGAAGCCCCGCCTTAACGGGTGTTCCCTGAACTTCAACGTCCTTCTGGTTATGGGAAAGGCTTGCATAAAGCGAATAAATCTTGCCTACGGTTGCGTTTGTATAATACTTTTCAAGAGCTGAATTTACAACGTCGTTCTTATCGTCGATAGCAATGCTGTCCGTAAGAAGCGGAAGAACATCGTCAATAGCGAAGTTTTCAACATTATCAATGCTCTTTGAAAGACCTAAATTATTGATTGCGTCGCTTGACTTCGGAAGAGTAGCCTTGTCCGCCTTCTTGGCAGCCTCGGAGGAATGCTTATCAGGGTCAACGTCAGGTGTCTGAATCCGGCAATACTTAGCCCAAACATCCTCATCCTCATATGCGTTCTTCTTAGCGTCATCCGAAAGAGCGCGGTATTTTTCAGCCGCTTCCTTGCGAACGGCATCGTCAACGTTGTCAAGGTCAACCGAATTAACGTAATCCTTAAATTCGCTGGAGATGATTATAATATATGTGTTATAAAGTGTTTTATCTGACTTAACAAGAGTTTTAAGGTCGTCGCTGAGAGCATTATAAAGCTCGGTTGCCGTCTCTCTGTTTTCATCTGTTATATTGTTAAGGTCAACGCCTTCAACATAATACCTGAACGGAGCGATAAGCATTTGTCTGTACTTATCATAAATCTTCTTGTATTTTGAGCCGGTTTTAATAACATCCTTGAATTCGTCAACCGTGTTTTCAAGTTTTTCGGTTGCAGTATCAATATTGGTCTGAGTAACGTTATCAATATCAACACCGTTAACATAGTTAACGAAATCGCTCGTCATAATTGTTTCGGTATTATTCCAGAGGTCTGTTGTTGCCCTTACGGTATTCTGGAATTCAGCTTTGAGGTCATTGAACTTCTGCCAGGTTTCGGTAACGTTTTCAGCTGTGATTGTACCGCTTGCGATTACGCCGTTAACGTATTCCTCGTATTCATCAAGAGGAAGGTATTCGGCATATTCGTCAGCAACAAGGCCGATAAGGTCAACAATCTTGCTCTTACCGTCGTTAATGCCTACGTAAGCAGCGGCGTTGCTCATTGTTGAAGGATTAGCCTGTAAGTATGCAATTGAATCAGCCTCATCACCTTCGCCGAACTTAACGTTCTCTCTCATGGTGATGTTTGAAATCTGAATATTGAAAAGAGCGTTAATGTTAGCTGAAATAGTTTTGATTACAACCTTAGCTTCGGGTGAAAGCGCGTCATACGCTTTGTAAGCAGCCTTGATATCGGCAAAATCAACGTCCTCGCCCGCTACAAGCTGAAGACCTGCGTCAATGTTAAGCGCCGCAGCGTTTGCAAGGCCTTCATATCTGTCGCCCGCATCCTCTAAAGCGGTGAAATAATCAACATAGAATGCCTTTGAGTTAGCGTTTGCGTTAGCATAGAAATCCTTAAGAAGACCGTAGTATTCTGCAACCGCTTCATCACTTATCCACTTGCTGCTCTTTATATACTTATTCTTAAGAACGGTACCGTTAAGAGGCATAGCCGAATAGCGATAATAGAGTTCTGCAAATCTTTTACCGTGCCTTTCAGCGAAGTAATAGTTAAGGCTTGAATCAAACGAATTAGCCTTAGCATAGTTAGTCTTCTGTGTATTGGCAAAAGCGTCGCTTACCGTACTTGTTGACTGAATAACAAGAATATCGGCAAAGTCAATCTGAGCTGCGGAGTAATCCTTATAGTTTGCCCAAAACGCTTCAAACTTTGCTTTAGCGGCTGCGTTTGTTCCGTAATAAAGGTTATTTAAGCTACCGCCTATCTGGTTAATTTTTGCAGATGCATAATCAGCGTCAACCGCCTGCGCATTGAGAGCGTTGAAATCCGCGATAACGTCAATATAATCCTGAGGAACGGGAAGAATTGCATTATAAGCAGCCTTCGTTGCAGCGTCCCCGTTTGCAAGCGCGGTTAACTCCGTAGCTCTGTTTGTTGGGTTTCTCGCCTTATTCTTATTAATAAGAATTTGAGTTGTTGCAACGTGGAGAGCGTAAGCATAAAGATACGGATTCATCTTTGTAACGTCCTGAAGGGCGTTAATCTTTTCAAGCATGGTTGTATCCGTAGCCTGAACATCGTTTGCGCTCATGCTGTTTAATGCAGCTTCAGCTGCCGAATCTGCCGCTTCGATAGCTTCCCGGCTGTCAGCCGCGAAAGCAAAAAACGACAGTGAACACGATGTTACAAGCATAACAAAAGCAAGTAACATACTGATTAGTTTCTTAGACTTTGTCATAAAAAACACTCCTTTACACTAAATGACTGATTTAGTCTCACTTTATTATAATAATAATATAATAAAAAGTCAATACATTTTATGAATATTTTATGAACATTTTTTATGTATTTTATTAACAGGCACAATATAATGGTAATAGATTAATAATTAAAGGAGGGTACAGCGACCCTCCCCGACAATTTAGAATTAAAACACATTAATTTTATTAATTTTTTAAAGCCCTTATTGCATTTATAACCGCTATAACCATAACTCCTACGTCTGCAAAAATCGCAAGCCACATATTCGCAATTCCGAAGGCGCCGAGCACAAGGCAAACAAGCTTTACGCCTATTGCGAAAATTATGTTTTCCCAAACTATACGCATACTCTTTTTTGAGAGCTTTACGGCTGTTGCAATTTTTAGCGGATTATCGTCCATAAGAACGACGTCAGCCGCTTCAATAGCCGCGTCGGAACCAAGCGCGCCCATTGCAATTCCCACGTCAGCGCGCGATAAAACGGGGGCGTCGTTAATTCCGTCGCCGGCAAAAGCGAGCGCTTCTCCCTTCCCTTTTTCGGCAAGAAGCTTTTCAAGATATTTAACCTTATCCTCGGGAAGAAGCGAGCTTTTATAATCGTCAATTTTAAGCTTTTCAGCCACCGATGCGGCAACCCTTTCGGAGTCGCCCGTAAGCATAACGGTTTTTAAAACGCCTGCATTTTTTAGCTCCTTAACAGCCTGTTCCGAGCTTTCTTTAACAGTATCAGAAATAAGGATAAAGCCTTTAAACACGCCGTTTTCGGCAACATAAACAACCGTTCCTATTTCATCAGCTTCATCAAATTTAACGCCAAGAGAATTCATCAGTTTTGCATTGCCGGCGGCAATCTCATTGCCTTCAATCACAGCTGTAACACCGTTGCCGCTGATTTCCTTAAACGAAGCGATAATTCCATCGTCTATTTCAAATTTATACGCCGCTTTCAGGCTTTTGCTTATAGGATGGTTTGAATAAGCTTCGGCGTGCGCGGCAAGACGAAGAAGCTCATTTTTATCAATGCCTGAAGGTACAATTTTGCTAACCTCAAAAACGCCCTTTGTAAGCGTTCCCGTTTTATCAAAGACAAGGTATTTTATTTTAGAAAGACGCTCAATATAACTTGCGCCTTTAACAAGAATACCGTTTCTGCTCGCGCCGCCGATAGCCGCAAAAAAAGTTAGCGGAATTGAAATAACAAGCGCGCACGGACAGCTTATAACAAGAAATGTAAGCGCCCTGTAAAGCCATTCGTTCCAGCTTGGTTCATTGCCTGAAATAAGAAGAATAATATTGGGAAGCACGGCTAAAAGCAGTGCGGAAATGCATACGGCCGGCGTATAATATCTTGCAAATTTTGAAATAAATTTTTCACTTTTGGCTTTTTTTGCGGTTGAGTTTTCAACCAAATCAAGAATTTTTGATACCGTTGATTCGCCGAAAAGCCTTGTAGTACGTATTTTTAAAAGGCCGTTTTCGTTTATACAGCCGCTAATAACCTCGTCGCCCCGGGCAACCTCACGCGGAAGGCTTTCGCCGGTAAGAGCGCTTGTATTTATCGCCGCTTCACCTTCAACAACAACGCCGTCAATAGGAATTTTTTCCCCGGCGGCAACCTGAATTACGCTACCCGTTTCAACCTCCTCCGGTGAAACGGTTACCGCCTCCCCGTCAACAATAAGCGTTGCAGTATCGGGACGAATATCCATAAGCGAAGCGATATTTCGCCTGCTTTTGCCTACGGCATAGCTTTGAAAAAGCTCGCCCAACTGGTAAAACAGCATAACCGCTACGGCCTCGGTAAAGCTTGAATTATCAAAAATCCCGATAGCTATTGCGCCGATTGTTGCAATAACCATAAGAAAGTTTTCATCAAAAACCTGACCTCGGAAAATTCCCCTAAAAGCTTTTTTAACAACATCGTAACCTATAATAATATAAGGAATCATAAATGCAGCAAGGCGAAGGTACGTGTTTTCTATTTTAAGCAACGCGAAAAGCACCAGCAAAACAGCTGATACTATTATACGTATTAATACCTTTCTTTGCTTTCTGCTCATAATTAATTACCCTTTATTTAAGATAAACCTCTGCGTCGTCGTCAACCTTACGGCAAGCCTTGCGAACGGCCTTCATAACCAAGGCCTCGTCGGCGCCCTCGTCAAATTCAACATTCATTTTAAGCGCCATAAAGTTAACCGTTGCGCTTTTAATGCCGTCAATTTTGTTTGCCGCAATTTCCATTTTATTAGCGCAATTAGCGCAGTCAACTTCAATTTTATAGGTTTTAGCCATAATCTTACCTCGCTTCAACGATTATACATATGAACGATTGTTCATCTGTTCAAACTTATTATACCATATTATATTTAAAAGTCAATAGTAAAATGAAAAATGATGGATCAGAAATAAAACGGGAGGGCACAGAGACCCTCCCCTACGAAGATTTGAAATAAACAAGCGGCAAGGTATACCCTGCCGCATTTTAGTATTTTTCAAGAAATGAATGAAACTCGCCTTCCGTTTTATATCCGGGCATAGTGTCAAGGCAGACGGAATGTATGCTTTTAAAGATATTATGCTCAACCTCGGGATTATTTTTCTTCATTTCGGCAATAAGGGCTTTTACTTCCCTTCGCTTGGATTCGCCTATTCCGTCCTCGCTGTTTGAATATTCGTTAACAAACCGGCAGGCGCACTGAATAAATTCAAGCTCGTTATACCTAACCCACGCAAGGATTGAGCTTTCATTAATACAGTACATCGGACGGATAAGCTCCATTCCCTCAAAGTTGGTTGAATGAAGTTTAGGCAGCATCGCCTGAAGCTGCGAGCCGTAAAGCATTCCGAGCAAGGTCGTTTCAATAACGTCCGAAAAATGATGGCCGAGCGCTATTTTGTTACAGCCGAGCTCCTTTGCTTTTGCGTATAGGTGTCCCCTTCGCATTCTTGCGCAGAGGTAACAGGGCTTGCCGCCCACGTTTTCGGTAACGGCGAAAATATCGCTTTCAAAGACTGTAAGCGGAATTTTCAAAAGCGCCGCATTATCCTCAATTCTTTTTCGGTTTTCGGCATTATAGCCCGGGTCCATACAAAGAAAAACCAGTTCAAACTTCGTTTCGCTTACACGCTGAAGCTGCTGAAGAAGCTTTGCCATAAGCATACTGTCCTTGCCGCCCGAAATGCATACCGCGATTTTATCGCCCTCATTAACAAGCTCGTAATTCTTAACGCCTTCAATGAACGGATTCCATATTTCTTTTCGGTATTTCTTTATTATTGAACGCTCAACAAGCTGGTGTTTTTCAAGTGTTCTCGGCATAGCTTACCCCTTATCAGTCGTTAAAATGGCTGAATACGAGGTCAAGGCTTACCTCTTTTTCGCTTGCAAGCTTTTCCTTGCCGAAATATACGGCGTTCTTTTTAAGCGTAAACATAAAGCTTTCGTTTCTGTTTACCGGGTCCGCAAGCTCAAGGATTGTTTCGCCCTCAACTACGTTAACGGTATAATTCTCGCTTTCGGTTGAATACTTGGCGTCAAGGCCCTGTGTATTGTTTGAATCAAAATAAGAAACGTCAACCTTACTGTCGCTTGTAAACTCAAAGGCGTAGGCAGTTTTTTCATCGTCGTTATAAAGATACCATACTCCGCTTTGAAGGAAACTGTAATCGGGCTTCGCCTCGGTTGTTGCTTCGCTTGTAAGCTCCTCCGTTTTTTCGGTAGTAAGCTCCTCGGTTACCTTTTCGGCAGTAGTAGCCTCGGTTACGGCCTCGGTTGTTGCCTCAACAGCCTCGCTTTTGGATTCGGATTCAGCGCTTCCCTTGGTTTCGGGCTTTGCGCTGCACGAAGAAAACGCAAGCGCCGCCATTAATACTGATAAAATAATAGCTGTAAATTTTTTCATAACGTTCACCTCGCGCTTATTTTAGCACAACGCTTTTGTAATATCAATATCAATTATAAACTAAAACACCGATTATCCTTTTAATAATCAATTTCGGCCATAACGCCGAAGTGGTCCGAAACGTAGCCCTTTGAAAGGTCGTTTAAAACCGTATAGCTTCTGCCCTTACCGCTTGTAAAAATAAAGTCTATAGGCTTATTTCCGGTATCGGTATAGCCCCAATCCTGCCATGTAGCCTGCTGCTTCGATTTATCCGTAGTATCGTTAAGGACAGCAGCTATCATTTTATACGCCGGGCCTTCGTCGGTCTGGTTAAAATCGCCCGTAAGAACGAAAGCTATATCCTTATACTGCTTTTTGATTTCTTCAATTTTGTTAACAATCAGCTCTGCGCCGTAATTCATAGCTTCAACGCTTGAATTGTCAAGATGGGTATTCATAAAAGCAATAAGCTTTTCGCTTTCGGTATTCTTTAAAACAGCATAGGTGCAAATTCGGTTACAGCCCGCCTCCTGCTGTTCCCCGTTTTCGTCAACGTAGGTAAAGCGACTTTCCTTTTCGGGCGTTTGCGAAAGCCAGAAGGTATTGGTTTCAACAGCTTCAAAATCCGCCTTTTTCCAGAAAATCCCGTTCATTTCGCTTGTGTTTTCATCTCCGTCGCCGCCGCGCTTTACGGCATAGCCTTCATAATCGGTCATATTTTTACCGATATATTCAAGCCATTCGGAATTCAACTCCTGCGTTCCTATAAGCTCGGGATAATAAGTCTGCATATATTCAACAAAACGTTCCTTTCTCGCCTTGCCCGAGGTATCGTCAAACGGCGTTCCCCACGGAGCGGCAAGATTAAAGCTTACAACCGCGTTTTCGGGCGGCGTATCAACAAAGGGATACTCCTCAGTCTGCTTCGGCATAAGCGCACAGCCAACGCCGATAAACACGCACAAAGCCAGTGCCATAACCGTTCCGCTTTTCATTCCGCGGCTTTTGTTTTTTGCGGTTAAAAGGTGAAGAGCAAGCTCCGCGCCGTATATAAAAAGCGTTACGAAAAAGCCGATTTTTACGCTCCCCCCGAAGGCGCATACAAGAATTGAAAGCGCGCCGAAAACAGCCGTATTAAAAACGGAAAAGAAAAGATTTCTGACAGCGCCGTTTTTCGTTGCCGAAAACAGCGAATTAATAATAACCGCAAGCGAAAGCACGATAACAAATATCATTGCAAAAACGGCAAAGAGGTAATCGCTGCTCCATGCGCCTATTCCGAAGCCGTGGTTAACAATGCTCAGAATAAAGCCGATTAGGCTGACGTTTTTATTCCCCGCACGGTACATCGGAAGACACATTGAAAGAAGCGGGGTAAAAAACAGTATAAGCCTTATAATATGAAGCGGTGTTTTAACCGAAGAGTTTTTGAGAATGCTCTTAAATCGCTCAACCGCTTCAACCTCCCTTTTGGCCTGCTCTGCGTCTGCTTCAAGGCGTTCGTCAAGCTTATAATACATAAGATTAACGCCGCATTTAGGGCAGTTTTGTTTTAGATAAAAGGGGCTTAATTTTTCGCCGCATTTAGGGCATTTACTACTCATTCATTTCACCTCCCGAAACCTTTTCGGCAAGCTCCTCGTGGCGTATTTCAAGCTCGTCCCTGATAGTTTTAAGCCTTTTGCCCGTAAGATTATAAAAGGCATAAGGAATAAGCGAAAGAAGCCCGAGAGCCCACGGAACGACGGTAAACAGCGCCCAGATTAACAAGTCCGTTTTTTCGCCCTTCTGAGCTATTTGCATTCCGTTTTTATCGGTAGTAAACGAAAGCCCGATAATCGGAAGCAGCGCCGTTCCGATTGAGGTTGAAACAGAACCCGTAAGCTTACCTACAAAGGTTAAAACAGAGAAGGTTACGCCCTCCGTTCTCTCCCCCGTTTTCCATTCCATATAATCAACCGTATCGCCTATCATCTCTGTTGGAATTACAAGATTCACCGTATTGAAAAAGCTGAAAACGAAGTTCTGAACCATAAGAATAACCGATATTGCAACAACGCTTGTATTATAAAAACGAAGCCCGGCAATAAAGGTTACCGTTCCCGTAACGAAGCGTACAACGATATTCAGCATTACAATCTGACGGTTATCGAATTTTCGTTTAAGCTTCGGAATTAAAAGATATGTAAGAAAGCCGAAAACCGTTCCCGGAAGCGAAATCCAAAGCACCGCCGAGGAGAGATTTAAAACCTCGCTGTAATAATAGGTTTGAAAAACACCGGCAAGGCCCGTAAGCGCGCCTATAACATTACCGGCGATTATAAGCATCAGCGGCTTGTTGCGCAGCATAACCTTAAAGCCCTCCAAAACCGAAGGCTCCTTTATTGACTGAACAACCCTTTCTTTCGTTTTTCGCCCTGCAAGGGAAAACAGAAAGATTATCATTCCCGCCGCAATTAACGCAAGAATAAGAAAATCCTTTGAAAGGGAAATGCCCCAAACGCCGTTATTGGTTAAATCCATCATAACGGGAAGGAACGTGAGCGAAAGCCCGCCGAGCAGGCTTGAAATAAACCTTGCGGTTGAAATTGCCCTTGTTCTGTCGCTCGGAAGGGGCGAAATTGCCGTGCTCATTCCCCAAAACGGAACGTCGCCGAGGGTATAGAAAAACTCCCAGATAATATATGAAATATACATATAAACTATTTTGACGCCCGTTGTTTTTGCGTTTGAAAGTATTTCCGGTCCCGCAAAGAACATAACCGTTGTTATTGCAAGCGGAAGCGGAACAAAAAGAAGATACGGACGCAGCTTACCGTAACGCGTTCTTGTTTTATCAATAACAGAACCCATAATCGGGTCATTAACCGCGTCCCATATTCCCGTAATAATTATCATTGTTGCAACCGCATTTTGCGGGATACCGAAAACCTTTGTTAAAAACAGCGAAAGATAGCCGCCTGCAAAAAGATTGTAACCGAAAACCTGTCCGGCGTTTGCAAATCCGTAGGCAAGGTTTTCCCTAACGCCGACGTAGCGTTTAACCCCGTTTACCTCTGACGTAAAAGCCACCTCATTTCTTTTTTATCACTTTGAAATATACTAAAAGTCCAACGGATATTCCCACCAAAAAAGCAATGGCAATTATTCCGACAGCCTTTGCGGACGAAACTTCCGCCGCCGCTATAATGCTTAACATAAAACCACCTCTGTATAATTATAGCATATTGAACGGGAGTAAAATATTACAAACTTTGTAACTTATTTTTCCAATTTTGTTAATTTTAAAAGAAAAGTATTGCAATATTGTAATTAATATATTAAAATACACATTATGGCAGGTACAACCAAAAAAAGAAAAAAACCGACCTCCTCCGCAAAAAAGAGGGCGGTTAACAAAAAGAACCCTAAGCTTGATAAAAAAGCGATAAAGATAATAATTGCAGCCGTTGTTGCTGTAATTGCGATAGTTGCAATCGCCCTTGCCGGTAACGGCAAAAAGGTTGAAAAAGGAAAGATAACCCTTACGGGAAGCATAGCCGAAGGGGTTGACGTTTCCTCCCACAACGGCAAAATTGACTGGAAAAAGGTTAAGAACTCGGCTGATTTTGCAATAATCCGCGTTGGCGCAAGGGGCTATACTAAGGGCGAAATAAACCCGGATAAAAGGGCAGCCTATAATCTTAAGCACGCCAACAAAAACGGCGTTGCGGCAGGCGTTTACTTTTATTCACAGGCGATTGACGAAAAAGAAGCCCGTGAAGAGGCTGAATTTGTTATTGAAAACATCAGGAAATACGATATTTCGCTTCCCGTATTCATCGATTATGAATACCCTACAAAAAACGGACAGCACACGGGAAGGATGTTTAACGCAAAGCACAGCAAAAAAGAACGCACCGCTGTTTTAAATGCGTTTTGCGATACGGTAAGAGAAGCGGGCTACACGCCGGGAATTTACGCTTCAAGCTATATCTATAAAACCGAGATAGTTAACAGGCTGATACCGGACGATGTCTACATCTGGGTTGCCGAATACAACAAAGAGGTAAGCTACGAAGGCTTCTACGATATTTGGCAATACACCGAAAGCGGAAGCTGCGACGGAATAGACAGTAAAAACGTTGACCTTAATTATTTTTATATTGATAAACGCGAATAAGCTGAAAGCGGAGTAATAATATGAAAAACATCTCAAGATTCACAGCTTTAATACTTGCTTTGATAACGGCGCTTGCAACGCCGTTTTACGCCTTTGCCTTCACTTCGGGGAGCATTTTTACCTCCTCAACCTACACCCATCAGGACAAGCTGAAAAACTTACCGCTTACGCAGGGCGTTGACGTTTCAAACCACAATATACGCACACATGATTCAAATGATCGTCCTGTTTACGATATTGACTGGGCGAAGGTTAAGGCTTCGGGCGTTAAATTTGCAATAGTAAGAATTGGCTGCAGGGGCTATGCCTCAAGCGGCACGCTTCTTGAGGATTCTGTTTACAAAAAGAATATTGAAGGCGCATATAAAGCAGGGCTTGACGTCGGTGTTTATTTCTATTCCCAGGCGTTAACAAAAGCCGAAGCGAGAGCGGAGGCCAACTACGTTTTAAAACGCATCGAAGCTTACAGAAATATGATTACCCTTCCCGTATATTACGATTATGAATTTGCAGGCGTTAGTTCGGGCAGGCTTGATAAGGCCTGGAGGGAAGGCACGGTTAACAAGAAAAACCTTACAACCAATTCAAAAGCCTTTTGCAACGTTATTAAAAAAGCAGGCTTCAAGGCAGGAATATACGCAAGCAAGGCGTTTTTCTATGAAAATCTGAATTACACCGAGCTTGAGGATAAATACGACATCTGGGTTGCTCACTATTCAACAAAAACCGATTACAAGGGCGATTATACAATTTGGCAGTTTACGGCAAAGGGAACAATCAACGGCATAAACGGCTACGTAGACAGCAATTTTATGTATAAGCTGAACACCTTTGACGACGTTACAATCCCTGACCAGCCCTATACCGGTCAGGAAATATACCCCGATTTTAAGGTAAGCTGTGAGGGTAAGGAGCTGAGGCTCGGAATTGATTATTGCCTGTACCGCGGCAACAACACCGATTACGGCGCGGCAACAATCGAGCTTAAGGGCATTAACAGCTATGAAAACCTCAAAGCAAAAACGATTACATTTAATATTGTTCCTTCGGCAGTCGGCGGCGTTACGCTTACAAAGCGCGAAAGCACTGCGGCAACGCTTAAATGGAACGCACATCCCGATGCCGACGGTTATCTTATCCGCGCTTGCGGACGCGACTGCTGGTACAACGCAGGCGAAACGACCGAGCTTACGTATAAGATTAAATCGCTCAGCGGCTCAACGCCTTACCGTTTTACGGTTTCCGCTTACAAGCTTGTTGACGGCAAAAAGTATTACGGTATACCGAGCGATGAGCTTACCGCGGTTACGAAGCCGCTTAAGGTTAAGGGCATAAAAACCGCATCGCGTACAACAAAGACGATTAAACTAAAATGGACAAAGCAACTCGGCGCAGAAAGCTACCTTGTTTATAAATACGACGAGGCAAGCGGTAAATACGAGCTTCTTTCGGAAACAGAAACGAACAGCATAACGGTTGAAAAGCTTAAGGTTAACACAGCATATAAATTTAAGATTAAGGCAAAGGTAACAACCGAAAAGGGCAAAACGGTTTACGGAGTGTTCAGCAACGTTTATACCGATTATACCGCGCCAAAGGCTCCGAAACTAAAAAGTGCCGTTTCAAAATCCGAAAAAACCATTACTGCAAAATGGAAGGGCGTAAGCGGCGCAACGGGATACCAGCTTATGTGGAGCACTTCAAGCACCTTCACCTCAAACAAAAAGAGCGTAAAGGTAACCGGAGCAACAAAGACAACGGTTAAAACCGCGCGCTCGGCAGGAAGCTATTACGTCCGCGTAAGAGCTTACATAATAAGAGGAACAAAAACCTATTACTCCGAATGGAGCAATTCAATTCATCTTTATACAAAATAAAGAATGGACAGCTTAGAATTCTAAGCTGTCCGTTTTTTAAACTGAATTTGTGAAAGAATTATTGCGCAGAACATTACGCCGCAGCCTATTAATTCTCTTAATGAAAGCTTATCGCCTAAAATCACCCATCCGCCAAGAACCGAAAAAACGCTTTCAAGGCTCATAAGAAGCGAGGCAACTGTCGGGTTAACGTCCTTCTGGCCTACAATCTGAAGCGTATAAGCGACGCCCGATGATAAAACGCCCGTATAAAGAATCGCAACAAGCGCCTTGCCCGAAAACGCCGCTTTAAGTGCTTCGGGCAGAGCCGAAAGGGAGCCGCCCAAATCAACAAACAGCATCGGGAAGAAGGCAATTACAGCCGCAACAAAGAACTGAATACACGCAAGGCGAACGCCGTCGGCGTCTTTTTCAACAAAATGGTCTATCGTTAAAATATGAAGCGCATATATAACCGAGCAAAGCAGAACGAGCGAATCGCTTTTATTAATTGAAAAATCGCCCTTAATGCAAAGAAAGTAAAGCCCTATTACCGCAATAACAACCGAAATCCAAACGTTAACGCCGCATTTTCTTTTAATTAAAAGCCCGAAAATCGGAACAAGAATTATGTAGCACGCCGTAAGAAAGCCCGCCTTGCCTGCCGACGTTCCGAGATAGAGGCCGACCTGCTGTAATATTGAGGCGGCGGCAACGCAAATTCCGCAGCAGATACCACCGATGAGCTGAGTTTTTTTCTGCTCCTTTGTTTTGGGCTTATTAGGCGAATTCCCCGTTTTATCAAGAAACGCTATAACGGGAATAAGAACAATACAGCCTATTAAATACCGTATTGAAGTAAACGCATATGGGCCGATAGCGTCGTCGCCTTCGCTTTGAGCAACAAAGGCAACGCCCCAGATAAGCGCCGCAAGCACAAGCAAAACTGAGTTTCGCTTTGTTTTTTTACCGTTCATTAAACTAATCTCCGCAAATTTTTTAATTATTATAACATATTATTTCGGGATTTCAATATCGTATTCTAATAAGCACTTGACAAATGAAAAATATGGAATATAATATATTTAGCACTCGGAGGTTTAGAGTGCTAATTTTACGGAAATGAGATGATATTATGAGAAAGAAGCAATTCAAGGCTGAAAGCAAAAAGCTCCTTGATATGATGATTAACTCTATTTACACTCACAAAGAAATATTTCTTCGCGAGCTGATTTCAAACGCCAGCGACGCTACCGATAAGCTTTATTTTAAATCACTTACCGATACGGCTATAGACGCTTCGGATTTAAAAATCCGTATTGAGCTTGATAAGGAAAACCGCCTTATCACCGTTAAGGATAACGGAATAGGCATGACCGCTGAGGAGCTTGAAAGCAACCTCGGAACTATAGCAAAATCCGACAGTCTTAATTTTAAAAATGAAAACAAGGACGATGAAAACCTTGAAAACCTTGAGGTTATAGGCCAATTCGGCGTAGGCTTTTACTCCTCCTTTATGGTTGCCGACAGGGTTGAGGTTATCTCAAAGGCTCTCGGAAGCGACGGCGCTAACAAATGGGTAAGCGAGGGCGTTGAGGGCTACACCGTTGAGCCCTGCGAAAAGGAAGCCGTAGGCACAACCGTTATTCTTCACATTAAGGACGATAACGAAAACGAAAACTACAGCGAATATCTTGACCAATACAGAATTCGTGAGCTCGTTAAAAAATACAGCGATTACATCCGCTACCCCATCGTTATGGAAATGACCTCTCAGGTTCCCGATAAGGATAACGAGGGCGAATACATAACCGAGGTTAACGACGAAGTACTTAACTCGCAGGTTCCGCTTTGGAGAAAGAACAAAAGCGAAATTAAAGCCGAGGAATACAACGAATTTTATAAGCAGAAATTCTATGACTTCACCGACCCCGCGCTTGTAATTCACAGCAAAACAGAGGGCCAGGCAACCTTTGACGCACTTATGTTCATCCCCGAAAATGCGCCGATGGATTTTTATTCAAAGGAATTTGAAAAGGGGCTTCAGCTCTATTCTAACGGCGTTCTAATTATGGACAAATGCGCCGATTTGCTCCCCGATTATTTCAGCTTCGTTCGCGGCCTTGTTGACAGCTCCGACCTTACGCTCAACATTTCGCGCGAGGTTCTTCAGCACGACAGACAGCTTAAAATCATTGCAAAGGCTATTGACAAAAAGCTGAAATCAGAGCTTGCAAAGCTTCTTAAAAACGACAGAGAGAAATACGAAAAGTTCTTTAAAACCTTCGGCGTTCAGCTTAAATGGGGCGTTTACGCAGATTACGGAATGAATAAGGACGGGCTTAAAGATTTAATTATTTTTAAATCCTCAAACGGCGGTTACGTTACGCTTAAGGAATACACCGAGCGTATGGCGGACAGCCAGAGCGATATTTACTACGCCTGCGGCGACAGCGAGGAAAAAATCGCCCTTCTTCCCCAGGTTGAAGCGGTAAAAGAAAAGGGCTTTGAGGTTCTTTATTTCACCGATGACGTTGATGAATTTGCAATTCAGATGCTTATGGAATACGAGGGCAAGCATTTTGCAAACGTTCAAAAGGACGAGGTTGACCTTTCAACCGACGCTGAAAAGGAAGCCGTTCAGAAAAAGAATGAAAGCTCAAAGGAGCTTCTTGATAAAATGAAGGAAATCCTCGGCGGCGAGGTTAGCGCGGTTAAGTTTACAAACAAGCTCGGCAAACACGCCGTAAGCCTTTCGGCTGAAGGCTACGTCAGCCTTGAGATGGCTAAGGTTTTATCGCAAATGCCGGGCGGCGGCGAAGGCGTTAAAGCGCAGCTTGTTCTTGAAATCAACAGCGACCACGCGCTTGCGAAGAAGCTTGAAGAGGCTGATGAAAAAACGCTTGAAAAATACACAAAAATTCTTTACAACCAGGCAAGACTTATCGCAGGGCTTACGGTTGAAAATCCAACGGAATTTGCGGATATGATTTGCGAGCTTATGTAAATAAAGAGAGTGACGACGCGATTCGGTATTATCGAATACTACTCACTGCATTGTAGGGGAGGGTCTCTGTGCCCTCCCGTTTTTTCACAACGTTTCGCGGCACGATGTAGGCATCGTGCCCTACATCTTATTTATATTACAAATCAAAAAGCAGGCGAAGCCGAATTTTGATTTGAGAGGAGAAGCATTCGCAGCGATTGTTTAGAAAATGCGCAGGCATTTTCTTTTAATCGCGAAGTGTACTTCGACGACCGGCACGCACGCGGGCACCACAACAGTCCGCAGGACTGTTGCTATCCTTCGGATTGCCCTGTTCGAATCTCGCTTCTAAAATAAAAAGGTACTCTAAACGAGTACCTTTCTATTTGGCGTCCCCGGCGAGATTCGAACTCACGGCCTTTCGCTTAGGAGGCGAACGCTCTATCCTGCTGAGCTACGGAGACGTATGCTTGCTTTGCAAGCTTTTATATATTAACAATTTAGGCGCGAAAAGTCAAGGCTTAATTAAGAGGTTATTCCTCAAAAACGCCCGCCTCTCTCATAGAGGCAATTAAGCCCTCAACGTCTTTTTTCGCCCTTTCCTCGCCTATGCCGTATTTTTTACAGAGCTGTGAAGCTATTTTATTTTCATCATAGCCCTTTTCAATATAGTCCCAGATTTCGGACGAGGTATCGTTAAGCTCAATAAACATATTTCTTTTTTTGGCGAGCTCGCCCGTTGTAACAACAAGAAATTTATCGCCGATTTTGCGCTTCATAAAGCCTTTTTTAATTTTCATTTTTACCACCGTAGCTTTCACCCGTTAACGCTTCAAACGAGGCCTTAACGGCATTTTCACTTATATCGCATTCAAGAATATACGCAGGGATGTTTTTAAAAATCGCATCAAGTAAATCAAGGGTTTTAACAACCGTTTCGGCCTCATAAGGCATAAACACCTGGTTCATGATTTCGCTTAATATTTCGCCCGGCTTAACCCTTCTTATACCGTTAACCTCTCCCCTTTTAATAAGGCAGAGCCCCGCAAGTGGAACGCTTTTCCCGTTTTGAAAGCCCTCCTTGCCGGCATAGGGGGTTGCAAACGCCTCAACCGTTTTACCGTCAACGAAAAGAATAGGCTTATCGCCGTTGACTATATCAACGCCCTCAACGTACTTTTTCCAAAGGCTGATATGGGTTGTTTTGCCCGTACCGCTCGGGGCAGTAAAAAGATAGCCCTTGCCGTTATAGGAAATAACCGCGCCGTGAAAAACCATACGGTTAAAAAGCGGAAGCTGCTTTGCTATTTCGCGGTAAACGCAGATGCTTTCGGCATAATCGGGCCTCGGGTTATAGGGAGAGGAGGCAACCTCCTCTTCAACCTCTGCCTCGCTTACGCTTATGCTGAAATCCGCCTTGTTTTCGGCAAGATAATTGCGGCAAAAGCGCTTCGTATAATCGTAATTACAGTTGATTTCAATATTCAGCTTCGCAAATTCAACATTAAATTTCTGCATAAATTCCTCTGATTCTACTTTGATTTCAGCATTGTTTTAATAACTCCCAGCGCGTGAGAGAAGCTGAATCTTTTTAAGGTTTTATATACTCTGTACAACCTGCAGCGAAGGGTTGAATAGCCCCTTTCCCTGCATTCGGGATAGTTTAGATATATGAATTCCTTCGGCGGAAAAACAAAGCCGTAAACCTGCTTAAGCCTTGCAAATTTAACTCCCTCGCGCTCGTCCTTGCGAACGTTGTTCCTGATAAATATTTCGCTTACCCCGTGGTTGCCGCTGTTGATAATATCCGCCTCGGTTTCGCTTAAATCAATCGGAGACGGCACGTTTTCAAACCACTTTGCTTCAAGCGCAAAAAGCTTATCATAAGCGCTTCTCAGCTCATTTTTATCAATAATCTCATCAACAAGCCTTCGGTTAATTCTGCCGTCATATGCTTTTTTCAGGTAAAACAAATCAAGAATTCGCCTTATTCCGCAGCCGGCGGTTTCAAAATGAACAATCGTATGAATAACCGTAAAAAGGAAGTAATAATCGTCGGTTAAAACGTATCTCATAGGGCCTGCTTCAACCGCGTGGGAAAACGGGGTGTTAATAGCTTCATAGTAGCGTTCCTTACGGTTAAACATATATTCGGCAAAGAATTCCGTGTGAAATTCAACAAGAAAGCCGTCCTCAAGCACGGCGTCAAATTCGCCCTCCTGTTTTTGAGAGGTACTGTAGCCGAGGCTTTGCATTATTCCTTTTGCAGCTTCAAGGTTTTCAAAATCAATTATCAAGTCAATATCGCTCATCATACGAAGCTCGCTTGACGGATAAAGGGTTTTGGTTACGGTTCCCTGCGCCTCAAGGGTTCTTATTCTGTTTTTATGAAGTGCTTCGGTTATTTCCTCATAAGCAAGCCTTTGGCGCATATCGCGCTGAACGGCAAGATAATAATATATCTTCCATTCCCCGTAAAGCTCCTTCTCAGGCTTAGCCTTAAGACGTTCAACGCTTAAAAAAGCAATATTTGCAACCTCGTGCGCCTTGCCGAGGGTAAACACATTTAAAAACGAAACGCCGTCGGGCTTCTCCTTCGGCTGAAGGTCATTAACCGCGCAGCTTACAAGGTGAAGCAGGTATTCATAATCAAGCATAGCATCAGCCTTCTGTTATTATTTCAAATAGTTCTCTTATCCTCTCGGTTTGTTCGCTTAAATACAGATAGCCGAAAAGCGCCTCAACGCCCGTT
>ONCR01000002.1:54366-69477 GCA_900316345.1 uncultured Eubacteriales bacterium
AACGGCAAGCTCCTCATCGCTTAAGCTGTCCTTAATTTTACCGTATGCCTCGGTCTGCGCCTTGGCGGAAACAAATTTTACGCTCTCCCTGTGTAAATCGTTAACGGGGCGGTTTGCCTTTGCAACAAGGGTTTCGCGCACCATAATTTCATATATACAGTCGCCGATAAACGCAAGGTTTAACGGGCTTAACTGCTTCGGCTTTATTTCATTATCGGTTAATCTCATTACGGAATATACTCGAATTCAATATCGTAGAGCGAAACTATATCGCCCTCCTGAATGCCCCTTTCCTTCAGCGCGTCAAACACGCCGCTTTTTTCAAGAACGCGCTGCATATACTGAAGCGCCTCGTAATCCTCAACGTCAATTCCCTTTAGCACCTTCGGGAACCAGTCCGCTTCAACGATGAAATAGTTTTCATCCGCCTTGGTTATTTTAAAGCCGTTTGAGGATTTAATGAACGCCTCTGCAGGGATTTCCTCCGCCTCGTATTCCTTTATCGGCGGAAGGGAGCGAAGCTTATTCCATACGACGTTCATAAGCTCCTTAGTGCCTTCAAGAATCGGTGCGCAGATTGAATAATACTCATAGCCCTTGCTTTCAACATAGGCCCTGAACTCCTCTATCTGCCCGGTCTCCGCCATATCTATTTTATTTCCCGCAACGATCATCGGACGCTTTGCAAGCTCGGGATTGAACTTAACAAGCTCCTCGTTGATTTTTTCAAAATCCTCTTTCGGGTCGCGCCCCTCGTGGCCGCTTACGTCAACAATATGGATAAGAAGGCGGCACCTTTCAACGTGGCGAAGAAACTGATGGCCGAGGCCTATGCCGTCGCTTGCGCCCTCAATAAGGCCGGGAATATCGGCTATTACAAAGCTGTTGCCCTCGCCCATTGAAACAACGCCTAGGTTGGGAACAAGGGTTGTAAAATGGTAATCCGCGATTTTGGGCTTTGCCTGGGAAACAACGGAAATAAGGCTTGATTTTCCTACGGAGGGATAGCCGATTAAGCCGACATCTGCAAGAAGCTTGAGCTCAAGGCTTACCTCCCACTCCTCGCCCGGCATACCCGGCTTTGCAAAGCGCGGAACCTGGCGCGTAGGCGTTGCAAAATGGGAATTGCCCCAGCCGCCCTTGCCGCCCTTTGCGGCAATGAAGCGTTCTGTTTTGCTCATATCTGCCATAACCGCTCCGCTTTCGCACTCTTTAATAACGGTTCCGCGCGGAACGCGTATTTCAAGGTCCTGCCCTTTTTTTCCGTTACAGCGTCCGCCCTTGCCGGGCTCGCCGCTCTGCGCCTTATATTTGCGCTTATATCTGAAATCGGCAAGCGTTGCAAGGTTATCGTCAACAACAAAAACAACGTCGCCGCCCTTGCCGCCGTCGCCGCCGTCGGGGCCTCCCGCGGCAACATATTTTTCCCTGTGAAAAGCAACCGCGCCGTCGCCGCCGTCGCCTGCTTTAATTGTTACTTTAGCTATATCAACAAATGCAGCCATAATCAACCTCTGGTAAGATTTATTATTGAAGATACAAGGCTCGGAATTATCATTACAATTCCGTAAGCCGTTACAAAAACAAGCACAAGCGGATAAAATGCAACAAGCAAAACCGCATGCTTTGTTTTAATTTCCTTTATTTTAAGCCCTGCCCTTACAAAGCCCGTATATGACCCGAGCGGAATAAGCGGGCAAAGGGCTGAAACGGCAAGAGCCGAATTAAGGCTCAGGGTGTTTTCGCCCTTAAGCCTTGTCAGCGCCCATATCAAAACAAGAATGAAAACCGCGCCGATACAATACAGCAGCAGAGCCGCCGTTAAATACTTTTTAGAAACCTCTTTATTTTTCATATATAAAATTTAACATAAAATAATGTATTTTGCAACATAAAAGTAAACGGGCAGGTACAGTGACCCGCCCCCTACGATAGCTAAATACGTTTTACTTATTTGCAAGGTATTCCTTTATCTGAGCAAGAACAGCGTCGCTGTCAATTCCGTGAACCATACACGCTTCCTCAAGGCTTTCGCCGATTGACGCAGGGCAGCCAACGCAGTGCATACCGCTTCTCATAAGGATTTCCGCAATTCCTCTGTCATAGTTTAACATTTCGCCCATAGTTGTAGCTTTCGTGATTTCCATTAGTGCTTCTCCTTTATATATTTTATTAATACGCTGTTATGTTAACACAATAAATATTCTATGTCAAGCAAGGATTTTTATTAATAAGTTATTGCAAAATTCTTTCTTTAATGTTACAATATGTAGTGATTTTTGTAGTAAGAGGACAGGTTTATGTACAAAATAGGATTTGACAACAACAAATACAAAAAGATGCAATCCGAAAGGATAAGAGAAAGGATAAGCGAATTCGGCGGCAAGCTTTATCTTGAGTTCGGCGGAAAGCTCTTTGACGATTACCACGCTTCGCGCGTTCTTCCGGGCTTTGAGCCCGACAGCAAGCTTCAGATGCTTCTTAAGCTAAAGGACGACGCTGAGGTTGTTATAGTCATCTCCGCTCAGGATATTGAAAAATCGAAGCTTCGCGGCGACCTCGGCATTACATATGACGACGACGTTGCTCGCCTTATACGTGAATTTACGGATATAGGGCTTATGGTGGGAAGCGTTGTTCTTACCAAATACGCACCGAGCGAAAAGGTTCAGGGCTTTGAAGAGAGAATGAACAAACTCGGCTACCCCGTTTATCATCACTATGTTATTGAAGGCTACCCTTCAAACATTGAAAAAATTGTAAGCGATGACGGTTACGGTAAAAACGATTATATCAAAACAACAAGAAAGCTTGTTGTTATAACCGCGCCGGGCCCCGGAAGCGGAAAAATGGCAACCTGCCTTTCACAGCTTTACCACGAAAACAAGCGCGGAATAAAAGCGGGATACGCAAAATTTGAGACCTTCCCGATTTGGAACATTCCGCTTAAGCACCCCGTTAACCTTGCTTATGAAGCCGCTACGGCGGACCTTAACGACGTTAATATGATTGACCCGTGGCACCTTGAGGCTTACGGAAAAACAACGGTTAACTACAACCGCGACGTTGAAATTTTCCCCGTTCTCAAGGCCACATTTGATAAAATATACGGCGAATGCCCATACAAATCCCCCACGGATATGGGCGTAAATATGGCGGGTAACTGCATAATCGACGACGACGCCTGTTGCGAAGCTTCAAAGCAGGAAATAATCCGCCGTTACTTCACCGCCCTTTGCGCAAACGCCAAAAACGCGCGCAACAGCGAGGAAATTTACAAGCTTGAGCTTCTTATGAAGCAGGCGGGAATAGGCGTTGATTACAGAAAATGCACCGTTTCATCACGCGAGCTTGCAAAGAATACGGGCAACCCTGCTGCAGCTGTAGAGCTTAACGACGGAACAATAATAACGGGAAAAACGACGGACCTTCTCGGCTGCTCCTCGGCTATGCTGCTTAACGCGCTGAAGAAGCTTGCAGGAATTGACGATTCCATTCTTCTTATAAACCCCGAGGTTATCAAGCCCGTTCAGAAGCTAAAGGTAGGCTATCTCGGCGGTAAAAATCCAAGGCTTCACACCGACGAAACGCTTCTTGCGCTTTCAATTTCAGCAGTAACGGACGAAAACGCCGCCGCTGCAATGGCGCAGATTAAAAATCTTAAGAACACGGAAATGCATTCAACCGTAATGCTTACCGAGGTTGATTCATCGGTATTAAAGAAAATAGGGGTTCGCGTAACCTGTGACCCCAAGAGCAAATAAAAAAGACGGCTTGTGGCGCCCGTCATAAAGAAGTTTATAAAAATAAGCCTTCCCCTTGAGGGGAAGGTGGATTGCCGAAGGCAAGACGGATGAGGTGTAAGTTTTAATTGTTATTGATTATTTCCACCTCATCAGTTTCGCTTTGCTCAACAGCTTCCCCTCAATCTGTGACGAGCATTTACAAAACTGAATAAACGTGATATAAGGAGTAAATTTATGAAAAAAACATTATCGCTTGCATTATCGCTTTTGATGATACTCTCAACGCTCACCGTCCTGCCGATTAGCGCACTGGCGGATACTGCCATATCCGCGGTAAACCTCACTTATGACGGCGGCGCAATCAAACTCAATACTGCGTACACTGAACGTGAGGCTGATATGAGAGTCAGAGATTATACCGATGCCGTCGGCGACGGCTATACACTCCACAGCAGTGGTTTAAGGTATATGCCATACGATAGCTGGTACGGTATCGGCAACGGCAGCAATCAGGTTCAGAGCGACAGAAAGTACGGCATCGAATATACGCTTGCATTAAATAGCGGTTATGACTGGCTTGACGATGTTAAAGCGTTTACTACTCAAACTGCGATTACTGAATGTCCCGCATTTACCGTTAATGTTAACGGTGTAAAAAGAACAGACGTAACCATAGAATTCAACGATTACTGGAAATATGTCACTATATGGGTACCTATCGAAAACGCATCTACTGCTCCTATCATTACGGGCATAGAAATCGAAGGTAACGATATTTCACTCGGTGTTGGTGAAACGCATACTTTTGTTGCAAGCATAAAAGGCACGGCTGCAGATAAAACAATTAACTGGAGTGTTGACGGTGCGGCAAGTGCGACAACTACTATAACAAGCGGCGGTTTACTTACCGTCGGCGCTGACGAAACAGCCGAAACAATTACCGTAAAAGCAACGTCAAATTTTGACAGCACGCAGTTTGCGCAGAAAACAGTAACCGTCCTGTCAGAAACTCCTACCATTGACAGCGTAACCGTTTCGCCGAAAGAAATAACGCTCAGGCAAAGGTCTACACATACATTCAGTGTAACTGTTGAAGGTACACAGAGTGACAAAAGCGTTGTCTGGACGGTTGACGGTGCAACAAGCGCGGGAACAACAATTTCAGACAGCGGCTTGCTGACAGTCGCCGTTGATGAAGGTGCGGCTACTTTAACCGTTAAAGCAACCGCCGTTCAGGACAGCACAAAGTTCGATACCGCAACGGTAACCGTACAGGAGTTAACAAGGATAAACGCAGTTTCTCTTACTTATGACGCGGAAAGTATTAAACTCACCACGGCTTACACCGAGGGCGAGGTTAAAACGAGAGTCAAAAATTATTCCTTCGTTCAGGGCGAAAGCTGTACTGTTAACGATTCTTATTTAATGTACTTATCCGAGGACAGCTGGTACGGAATCGGCACGGGCGAAAATCAGGTACAAAGCGACAGACAGTACGGCATAGAATATATGCTCAAGTTAAAAGACGGTTATGAGTGGATTGAGGCTGTAAAGCCGTTTACGAGCCAGACCGCCGTTACGGAGTGCCCCGAGTTTACGGTAAACATAAACGGAGTAAAGAGAACGGATGTAATGATTGAGTATAATGATTACTGGAATTATCTTGATATTTTCGTTCCGATTGACTTTTACCACGTTCACATCTCCGACAACGGAACCGTAACCAAAAAAGCGACTCCTACCTCAACGGGTATAAAGGTATATAAGTGTACCGAATGCGGTCAGATAATCAAAACCGAAATAATAGCAAAAACCGCTAAATATAACAACACTCTTACCTTAAAGGCAAAAAGCCCCATCGTAAAGTTCTCGAAGCTCTGGAAAAAGAGCCAGACCGTCGCGCTTAAAAAATGGATAACCGTTTCAAAGGCGCAGGGTAAGGTAACGTTTAAAAAGTCAAGCGGCAATAAGAAAATCACCGTTTCCAAAGCAGGCAAGATTACCGTTAAGAAGGGCTTAAAGAAGGGCACCTACAAGGTAAAAATAAAAGTTACGGCGGCCGGTAATGCAACCTACAAAGCAAAAACAAAAACCGTAACGGTTAAAATTAAAGTAAAATAATCAAATCAAAGAGCACGGCAATTTGCCGTGCTCAAACTTCTTTATACCGGACGCCCCTTTGGCGTCTTTTTTGTTTGGTTAAATTTGGATTTATCATCCTTTAAAAACAACTTTAAAGGTTGTTTTGCCGTTACTGCTGTGCGCGCTGATTTCACCGCCGTGGGAAAGGCAGATGTTTTTTGCTATTGCAAGGCCGAGACCGTAGCGGTTTTCGTTTCTGTTACGGCTTTCATCGGCCCGGTAAAAGCGTTCAAATATTTTTTGCTCCTCACCTTCGGGAATGCCCTCGCCCTCATTGGTTACGGTTAAAATAATATCCTTTTCGCGTTTCAGAACAACGTTGATTGTTCCGCCCTTTGCGCTGTGTTTAACCGCGTTATCAAGAAGGATTGACATAAGCTGCTGAATTTTGAATTCATCCATATTAAGTTCTATTCCCTCTTCAATACTGTCCTCAAGCATAATTCCGTTTTCAAACATTACGCCCTCAAAGGTTAGAACACTTTTTTCAACAGCCTTTGAAAGGCTTGAAACGGCGAACTGCGCCTTATCGTCAACGGCGTCGCTTTTTGCAAGGTCAAGCAAATCGGCGATAAGCTTATTCATCCTGTCGCTTTCGCTTTTGATATTATCAAGCCACTTACGTTCAGTCGGATTGCTTTCAAGCGCTTCCGAGCTTGCCATAATTACCGCAAGCGGCGTTTTAAGCTCGTGCGACGCGTCGGCAATAAACTGCTTTTGCTTTTCAAAGCTTTCCGCAACCGGACGGGAAATACGGTTTGTTATTCTTTTTGCAATGAAGGCGAAAATAAGCTCAAGCGCAAGGTAAAGGAAGAAGGTTATTATAAGCGTTTCGCTTAAAAACTTATTCGTTGCCTCATTATCAACAACGGTGATATAGCTTTGATTTTCAAATTTATAGGAATAGCGGCTTGTATAAAGAAGCCCTATTTTTTCGGTTTTTCCATTTGCAACGATTTTTTCGCAAAGGGCTGCAGTATCGCATTCATCAAGCGATAAATCGGAGTGATTAATAACGGTTTCGGGCATATTATCCTCATCAAGAATAATAGTAAAAACCGTTGTATCCATAAATCTTACATTGCCGAAATTATCGTATTTTGACGGAGCATTTTCGCTTTCGGGCGGCTTTACAAAAATATCAAAATCACCGAGGCCGATTTTCATAGTCTGGTTCAGGCTTCTTTCAACGCTTCTTTTGCTTTGAGAATAAAGCTGAACGTTATAAACCGCAAAAACCGACGTTGTTACAACCGTCAAAATAAGAAAAACCAACAGAAATATCTGTTTTTTCAGCTTTTTCATTGAGCAATCTCCATTCTGTAGCCCATACCTCTTACGGCCTTAATATTAACCCCTGCGCCTATCGCCTTAAGCTTTCTTCTTATAAACGAAAGATAGGCTTCAAGGTTGTTGCTTTCTATTTCATTATCGTATCCCCAAACCTTGTCGTAAATCATATCCTTTGAAAGAATTTGATTAGGATTTGAAATAAAATATTCAAGCAGCTGGAATTCCTTGTTGATTACCGAGATTTCCTCGCCGGTCAAAGTACAGCTCAGCTTTGACGCTTTGGTATTGAGCCTTATATCTCCGAATTCAATATAATCCTTCGGGACGTTGGCCGTATCCTGACGAAGCTGAATATTAACCCTTGCAACAAGCTCGTCAATATGAAAGGGCTTTGTTACGTAATCGTTTGCGCCGCCCGTGAGGCCCTGAAGCTTATCCTCAAGCATTGACTTTGCGGTAAGCATAATAACCTTTGTTTCAATCTTTTCTTCGCGCAGCTCCTTAAGAATTTCAAAGCCGTTCATTTTAGGAAGCATTACGTCAAGAATAATCAAATCGTAAATACCGCTTTCAGCGTTATAAAGGCCGTCCTCACCGTCGGTTGAAATATCAACCTCGTAGTTTTCTTTTTTCAGCCTTGAAGCAACAACGTCGGCAAGCTTGTATTCATCTTCAACTATCAGTATTCGCATATTTTTCACCTCTGCGGCAATTTTACGCCGCATTTCTTAAACGAATATTAAACGAATATATTATAGCATACGGAATAAATTATAACAATACTGTAAAAGATTGTTAAATAATTAACTTAAATTGATTATTTTAAAAACATATGTTAGAATAGGACTGTTATTGTAAAATTAACACGAAAGGGAAACGGAAAATGAAAAAAAACACCTTCAAAAGAGGCGTGCACCCCTTTGGCGGAAAGGAATTCACCAAGGACTGTGCAATTCAGCCTCTTGAGCCCCAGCAGGTAATGGTTTTCCCCCTCGGCCAGAATCTCGGAGCGCCCTCAAAGGCTGTTGTTCAGAAGGGCGACAGAGTTCTTAAAGGCCAGATGATAGCCGAGGCAGGCGGATTTATCGGCGCGCCGATATTCAGCTCGGTTTCGGGAACCGTTACGGGCATTGAAAAGCGGCTTGTTGTTAACGGCAGCAAGGCTGACTGCATTATTATTGAAAACGATTTTCTTGACGAAGCGGTTGAGGGCTTCGGCGAGGAAAGGAAGCTTGAAAACCTTTCAAGGGACGACCTTGCCGCGGCAATTAAGGACGCGGGCATCGTAGGTCTCGGCGGCGCGGGCTTCCCGACCTGCGTTAAGCTCACCCCGAAAAACGCCGAAGATATTGATTACGTTATCATTAACGGCGCGGAGTGCGAGCCCTACCTTACCTCCGACTATCGTCTTATGCTTGAAAAGCCCGAGGAAATAATTCTCGGCATTCAGGCAATGCTTAAGCTTCTTCCCAACGCGAAGGCGGTTATAGGAATTGAGGTCAACAAGCCTGAGGCGATTGACGTTATGGAAAAGGTTTCCAAAATTGACGACAGAATAAGCGTTTGCCCCCTAAAAACAAAATACCCGCAGGGCGGTGAAAGGCAGCTTATCTACGCCGTAACAAAGCGAAGAATCAATTCAAAAATGCTTCCTGCGGATAAAGGCTGTATTGTTGATAACGTAGGAACGGTATTTGCAATTTATGAGGCGGTTTATAAAAATATGCCGCTTATACATAATATTTTTTCAGTTACGGGAGAAGGCGTTAACAAGCCCGGCAACTATGATGTTCCGCTTGGCGTAAGCCACGCTTATATTCTTGAAACAGCGGGCGGAGCAAAGGAAAACGCCGTTAAGTTTATTTCGGGCGGCCCGATGATGGGGCTTGCGCTCGGAAACCTTGACGTTCCCGTAATAAAGACCTCCGCGGCTATTCTTGTTTATACCCATGATGAGGTTGCCGATTCGCCCGAAACGCCTTGTATTCACTGCGGACGCTGTGTTCGCGCCTGCCCGGAGCTTCTTGTTCCCCAACTAATGGGAAGAGCTATGAAGAATCAGGACGTTGAAGAATTTGCAAAGCTCGGCGGTATGGAATGTATTGAATGCGGAAGCTGCGCATATGTTTGCCCGGCAAAAATTCCGCTAACCCAGATGTTCAAGCTCGGACGAATCAAGGTTCGCGAAATGAACGCTAAAAAGTAAGAAGGGAGGAGCAAAGATTAATGTATAATGTTTCAGTCTCACCGCACGTGAGAGATAAAAGCACAAGCCAAAAGATAATGCTTGACGTTGCGATTGCCCTTGTTCCGACCCTTGCCTTCGGCGTTTACCATTTTTGGTCGGATTTCGGCGCAAGGCCGCTTATGCTTGTTCTTGTAAGCATAGCAAGCTGCGTTGCATTTGAAGCTTTATTTGAAGTAATAACAAAAAAACCGATTACCGTTTTTGACTTTTCAGCGGTTGTTACGGGAATGATTATTGCCGTTAACCTTCCGCCCACCGCAACATGGTGGATGCCCGTTTTAGGCTCTGCCTTCGGTATTGTTGCGGCGAAAATGCTTTTCGGAGGCCTCGGCCAGAACTTTATGAACCCTGCGCTTGCAGGAAGATGCTTCCTTACGATTTCGTTTACACAGCGAATGACAAACTTTGCCGTTGACGCAACCTCATCCGCAACTCCGCTTGCGCAGATGAAGGGTATGGATAAGCTTGAGGCAATGGATTTATTAAAGCTTTTCCTCGGCGAGCACGGCGGCTGTATCGGCGAGGTTTCGGCAGTTGCTATTCTTATCGGCGCGGCTTATCTTCTTATTAAAAAGGTTATTTCCCCCGTTATTCCCTGTACATATATTATTTCAGCCGTAGCGTTTATTGCGGCTATAAGAATTATTTCAAAGGACGAGGTAACGGTTAATTATCTTGTTGCTCAGGCGCTTTCGGGCGGTCTTCTCGTAGGCGCGTTCTTTATGGCAACGGATTACGTTACAAGCCCGATTACGAACAAGGGCAAGGTTGTTTTTGCGCTTATTCTCGGCTTGCTTACAGCTCTTTTCAGAACTCTCGGTTCAACGGCGGAGGGCGTATCGTATGCAATTATTATAGGCAACCTTCTTGTTCCGATTATTGAAAAGAAAACCATTTCCCTTCCCTTCGGCTGTGAAAGAGTGAAGAAAACAAAAACGGCAAAGGAGGAGAGTAAATAATGGCTAAATCAAAATCAAACGCACCGAAAAATATTATTGTTCTCTTTGTTGTTGCATTTGTTTCCGTTGCAATTCTTGCGATTGTTAACCAGATTACAATGGCTCCGATTGCAAAGGCTGAAGCCGAGGCAAGACAGGCTTCGTATATGAAGGTTTTTGACGGTGCAGACGAGATAACCGATATTGCGGACCTTGATTCAAAGCTAACCGAATACGCTGCTTTTGTTCAGGACCCGACGGTTAAAATCAACGCTGTTCTTGAAGCAAAGAAGGGCGGCGAAAAGCTTGGATACGTAATTGACGCAACCTCGCCTAACGGCTACGGCGGCGACGTTCAGATAGCTATTGGTATTACAAACGAGGGTGAAATTAAAGCCTTTACCGTTATATCGGCTTCAAGCGAAACTCCGGGCCTCGGCGCAAAATCAACCGAGCCCGAGTTTCAGGAGCAATTCAGCGGCCTTTCGGCGCTGAACCCGATAGCATTTTCAAAGACGGGCGCCGACAGGGGCAAGAATGAAATTGACGCTATCAGCGGCGCAACAATAACAACTACCGCAGTAACAAATACTGTTAACGAAGCTATCGGCTTCTTCAACAATATTCTGAAAGGAGAGTGAGATATATGAAGGGTATTCTTGAAAGACTTTATAACGGTATCGTTAAAGAGAACCCGACCTTCGTGCTTATGCTCGGTATGTGTCCCACTCTTGCGGTTACCACAAGCGCTATAAACGGTATAGGTATGGGCCTTGCAACAATGGTTGTTCTTGTTATGTCAAACCTGATGATTTCCGTTTTAAGAAAAGTTATTCCCGACGCGGTTCGCGTCCCAGTTTATATTACGATTATCGCTTCATTCGTAACGGTAATTGAAATGGTTATGCACGCTTATGTTAAGAATTTATACGACAGCCTCGGAATTTACATTCCGCTTATCGTTGTTAACTGCATTATTCTCGGCAGGGCGGAATCTTACGCAAACAAAAACAAGCCGATTCTTTCGATGTTTGACGGTATCGGAATCGGTATAGGCTTTACAATAGGCCTGACGATGATTGGTATTGTAAGAGAGCTGCTCGGCAACGGAAGCATTTTCGGGCTTCAGGTTATGCCGAAAAGCTACGAACCGATAGCAATATTCATTATGGCTCCCGGCGCATTCTTCGTTCTTGCAATGCTCTGCGCCGTTCAGAACAAGCTTAAGCTCAAGGGCGCTAACCGCCACGTTAAGGGCGACGGCGGCTGCGGCGGCGACTGCAGCACCTGCCCGATGAAGGAATTAGAGGAAAAGGAGGCGAAGAACAATGTCTAATACGGCAAGCTCATTATTTTTGGTATTAATTTCCACTGCGCTTATAAACAATGTTGTTCTTTCGCAGTTCCTCGGCATTTGCCCGTTCCTCGGCGTTTCAAGAAGCATTAAAACCGCGGCAGGCATGGGCGGTGCGGTAATATTTGTTATTACAATCGCTTCGGCAGTTGCGGCAACGCTTTACAAGTTTGTTCTTGTTAAGTTTGACCTTACTTACCTTAAAACAATTGTTTTCATTATGGTTATCGCGTTTCTTGTTCAGCTTGTTGAGCTCTTCCTTAAGAAGTTTGTTCCCCCGCTTTACAAGGCTCTCGGCGTTTATCTTCCGCTTATAACAACAAACTGCGCCGTTCTCGGCGTTGCGCTTACCAACGTTCAGAAGGATTATGATATTCTTACAAGCATTATTTCGGGCTTCGGAACAGCGGTCGGCTTCTGCGTTGCTATTGTTATTATGGCAGGTATCCGCGAAAAAACCGAAAACAACAATTTCCCCAAGGCATTTAAGGGAACGCCCGCCGTTCTTCTTACCGCTTGCCTTATGTCAATAGCCTTCTACGGCTTCGGCGTTTTACCGAAATAAG
Source organism: uncultured Eubacteriales bacterium (assembly GCA_900316345.1). Classification (GTDB taxonomy): domain Bacteria; phylum Bacillota; class Clostridia; order Oscillospirales; family Acutalibacteraceae; genus Eubacterium_R. The sequence goes on from ONCR01000002.1 coordinate 66,654, forward strand.
GAGGGCTTAAGATGAACACAAGTGCTATTATTACAGCGATTATCGTTCTTTCGGTTATCGCATTGATTATAGGAATTATCCTTTCCGTTGCCGAAAAGGTTTTCAAGGTTGAGGTTGACGAGAAGGAGGTTGCCGTTCGTGCGGAGCTTCCGGGCTCAAACTGCGGCGGCTGCGGATATGCAGGCTGCGACGCGCTCGCAGCGGCTATTGCAAAGGGCGATGCTCCCGTTACCGGCTGCCCCGTAGGCGGAAAGCCCGTTGCCGAAAAAATTGCGGCGATTATGGGCCAGGAGGTCGGCGAAATGCAGCGCAAGGTTGCTTACGTTAAATGCGACGGCACCTGCGAAAAGCGCGCAACCGATTATAATTACTTCGGAATTGATTCGTGCGTTTATGCGGCAAAAATGCCCGGCTCAAGCCCCTACGCCTGTAAATACGGCTGCCTCGGCTTCGGCTCGTGCGTTAAGGTATGCGACCATAATGCTATAAGAATTATTGATAAAAAGGCCGTTGTTGACGAGGACCTTTGTATCGCCTGCGGAAAATGCCTTAAGGTTTGCCCGCACAACCTTATTGAGCTTATCCCTGCAGACAGTATGTACCGCGTTCAGTGCTCTTCGCAGGCGCGCGGCAAGGACGTAAAAAACGCCTGCACGGCAGGATGTATCGGCTGTTCGCTTTGTAAGCGCAACTGCCCGAGCGACGCGATTATCTTTGAAAATAACATTGCTAAAATTGATTATTCAAAATGTACTCATTGCGGACTTTGCGCCGAAAAATGCCCCGTTAAGATAATCAAGCTTTATAATTAAACCAAATCGGGAGGGGCGTTTGCTCCTCCCGAAAATTAATAGAATAATTTTAAAAAAACAGTTGACATTCATTAATAAATCTGTTATTATATCTAAGCACTGAAAAGTGAATACATTCCTCTTTAGCTCAGTTGGTAGAGCACTCGGCTGTTAACCGAGTTGTCGCTGGTTCGAGCCCGGCAAGGGGAGCCAAAAAATAAGGGATACCTTTTTGGTATCCTTTATTTTTTTACTTGACGGGCGAGAAACGAACTCCAAGAGGCGCGCAGAATGTGCGCCGATTGGGAGAAAGGTCCGGTGGACCTTTCGATAGTTGAGAAGAGAGCCCGGCAAGGGGAGCCAAATGAAGGGTACGCAAAAGCGTACCCTTTTCATTTGGCTCTTTTTCGGTTTTGAGTAGTGATAAGGTTAACAGTCGAGCGGCTGTTAACTGGTTCGTTTGCGACCGCTCGCAGTGCGAGATGAAGGGAGCAATAAGAACTGCCTAACGGTCAAAATTTTAAGCCGCCGTATCGGGCGAGTGCAAAAATTTTGGGCACCGTTGGTCGTTATCTACTTTCTTAACAACAACCCGACAAAAAGTAAATTCTGCTACGCCTCGGTTTCGGGCATTTTCATTTGTTCGGATATGCCTTGAAATGGGTACCAAACCGGTACGTCATTCGCCTTTAAAATGGTATCCAAAAACCGCTTTTGACCACAGGTTGACCACATCAATCTCAAATCACCAAATTTCCAACCGAGTTGCCGCTCATTCATCTGCTCTACAAATCAGAAGTTTTATGGTTTTTGTAGGGCAAGGTGCCTACACCTTGCCGCGGCACGATGTGGGCATCGTGCCCTACAATTGATACGGATAACTAGCACAATTCAAAAGAAAAGTACAGCCGCCGAAGAATCGGCGGCTGTGTTGGTTTATGCGGGGAAGGTAATTCTTTTTGTTGTTGGTTCTTCCTCCTGTTGTCGTGCAATCAGATTGCCCATTGTATCGGCTACCTGTTGCTGCATTTTCAACAGGCACACACGAAGTCATCACAGATGGCAAGCATTACCTGCCGGAATGAGTGGCACGCCTGTTCTATTTTTCAAAAAGTTAAGGCTCGGAGCGTTAACTCCGAGCCCTAATTATGTGTATTTTAATCTTTCTGCATTGCTGCTTTTATGTGTTCATCAAAGGCGTCCGTGTCTTTATCAATGAGCTTTCCGAGCGCAAATCCCACGCCGAAAGCGGCAAATGAATACTCGGAAAGGTAGTCCAAAAGAGCCTCGTTCGTTTCCGAATCGTCATCTCCTAAAAGCTCGGGATTAGTTTTAACCCTTCTCATAAAACTATCGAACTTTTCGGAGCCTTTTTGAATTTCTTTCAGATTGGGTAAATATCTTGTTGTTGCATATTCAAAAAAATGCTCAAACAGTTTTCTTAATTCCTCAAGCTCAATTTTGTTTGATGAATCTTTGTGGTTCTTCATTATTTAACCGTTACCTTAATCTTTGTCATCTTGCCGTTGATAGAGTAGATATAGATTGTGCAGGTACCCTTCTTGATACCCTTAATCTTACCGTTCTTATCAACTGTTGCGATGCTCTTGTTGGATGTTCTGTAACGGAACTTAGGTGCGTGGCTTGAAGGAATGTGCTTCTTTTTCTTGTCTACAAGAGTAATCTTTGCCTTAGCCTTCTTGGTCTTGCCAACCTTTACGGTTAATGCTTTCTTTGTAGCCTTGATAGACTTAACGTTGGTGTACTTCTTGTTCTTAACGCCGACAACGTGGGCTGTCATACTCTTTGCAAGAACAACCTTCTTGCCGTTTACAATCTTGTAAGGCTTAACAACTACCTTGAAGTTCTTTTTAAGGTTAATCTTTTTGCCGTTCAGCTTTTTAATAGTAACCTTTGTTGTGGAGTTCTTCTTGATAGTCTTAACGGGCTTATTGAACTTTTTGCCGCAATACTGAACATATACAAAGTATCCGTCTGCTTTAGTAGCTCTCTTCCACTTAACTGTAATCTTC
>ONCR01000016.1 GCA_900316345.1 uncultured Eubacteriales bacterium
CCCGTTGATACTGCGAAAAGTATAGATGTTCAAAGCGGCGGTGACCCGTTGGAGATATATACGGACAGCGAGGGGGAGGTTATTTTTAAAAAGTATTCGCCGATAGGCGAGCTTTCAAATTTTGCAAGGCAATACGCCGAGGTTCTTAACAAAGACGCGGGGCTTCCCGTTGCAATTACGGATAACGACCACGTTATCGCCGCTTCGGGGATAAGCAAGCGCGAGGTGCTTGAAAGAAGGGTTACGCGTTCGCTTGAGGAGCTTATGGAAAACAGGCAAATTCACATAAAAACCGAAACCGTTCCGCCTATTAACGCCATAGAGGGATATGACAGAAAGGCGGAGGTTGTTTACCCGATAATGTACGGCGGCGACGTATCGGGCGCGGTTGCGCTTCTTGAAAGCGAAAACGGCGAGCTTCCGAGCGAAAGCGATATAAAATTAGTTCAGGTTGCAGCCTCTTTTCTCGGAAAACAAATGGAATGATTTTTGTGCAAAATCAACAAAATTATCAATTGTTATTTGTGCATTATGTTTTAAAAGTAGAAACTTGAAAAAAAGGCTTGCAATTTAAAAATCGAAGTATATAATATAGCGCAACAGAGGGAATAACGGCTGATAACCTACTGAGCCACCCTCTTTACATACCCTGCTGAGGCAGGCAAATTTGCTTTAGATTTTTTTACATAAATATTACTCCACCAAAGAAAAAGAGCTTCGGCGTCAGCCGGGCTCTTTTTCTTTGTTTAAACAGACCGAAAGATAATCTTTCGGTCTGTAAAGCTATGGGATTATCAGTTGTTGCGTTTGCTTTCAATAAGCTTGCATTTAACATCAAAAGTATTGATTTTATTTCCGTCAATACGGGCTATTGTAAGCTTAATTGTATCGCCCGGCTTTGATTTTGAAAGAACCGAGGTAAGAACGTCAACGCTTGTAAGAGTTTTGCCGTTAATAGCAACAATCATATCATACTGCTGAACCTTACCCTTAAGGTCTGATTCATCCTCAATTTCCTGAATAACCATTGTTCCCTCTGCATTTTCAAATCCCTTCTGTGCAAGCGCGGAAAGAATTGACTGAGCGGAATCATAATTAGAAAGCGTAGTATAGGAAATGCCGATTCTTGCTCTGTCGGCAACATAGCCGTTTTTAATAAGCGAATTTGCTGTTTCAACCGCAGTATTGCTCGGAACGGCAAAGCCCATGCCCTCATAATCCGTTGATGCGATTTTTGAGGAGTTAATGCCGATTACCTGGCCCTGCATATTGAAGAGCGCGCCGCCCGAGTTACCCGGGTTAATGGCCGCGTCAACCTGAATACACTCGTTGCTGTAGCCGATTGAAGAGGAAACGGGAACGTCAAGGCCGGAAACGATGCCGCGCGTTACGCTGTTTTTAAACGTAAGTCCGCCGGGGCAGCCGATAGCTATACAGTCCTCGCCGCGAACAACCTTTTTACTGTCGCCGAATTCAGCGACGGTAAGCCCTGTTGCCTCAATAGAAAGCACGCCTATATCTGTCTGGCTGTCATAACCTACAAGCGTTGCCTCGTATTCCTTATCGTTATCAAGCGAAACGGTAAATGAGCTTCCGTCGGCAATAACGTGAGCGCAGGTCATAATATAGGTTTTTCCGCCCGATTCGCTCATTATTACGCCCGAGCCCTCGCCGGAAGCGGTTTTTCCGCCGGAGGAATTATTGCCGTTGCCGTAGTTATAAAAATAGCTGTAAGCGTCCTGCTCGGTATAAACCGTAATACCTACACAGGAATCCTTAACCTTATCAACAACACCTGCAACGGTAAGCTCGCCCGATGAATCGGTTTTCGCCGCGTCTGCGCTGTCGCCTACGGTAACCTGTGCGTCCTCTTTTGCCGCGCTGTCGTCAGCGGAGCTTGAAGATGAGGAGCTGTTGTTCTTTGAATCAGCGCTGCCGCTGCCCGAAGCCCATAAGCCGAAGAGAGCGACAGCCGCGCAAATAATGGCAACAACCATTATTACTATAAGCCCCTTGCTCTTCTTTTTCGGAGACTGCGGCTGAGTGGTATTAACCGGAGGATTAATTCCGTTCCTGCCCGGAGCAGGCGGCTGAACGGGATTTCTGTTATTATTAAAAGCCTGCGGATTAGGGTTGTAAACCGGAGGAATGAACCTCGGCTGCTCCGTCTGCGGCGGAATATAGGTATTGCCGCCGGTTTGCGGTGAATAATAATTATTCTCGTGAGTATTAAAGCCGTTATTAACGGGTTCGGTAGGAGGAGCAAAGCTCGGCTGCGCAGGCGCTTTCGGTTCAGCGGGCGCTACGGGAGGCTTTGGCTCTTCCGGATATATTACAGCCGTAGGGGCTGTAGGGGCTTCCGGCGCCTCGGGTTTCTCCGGCGCAATCGGTGCAGTCGGGAATTCGGGAGCCTTTGGAGCCTCGGGGAATTCGGGGGCCTTTGGAGCTTCGGGCTCTGCAGGCACGGACGGCTTCGGCGCTTCGGGAATTACGGGAGCGGTAGTTGTTTCGGGAGCGCTGAATGGCTCTTCGGAAGTCTGCGTTTCATTCTTCGGCTCCTCATTTTTTTCGCCGAAAAGTTCTTTTAAATAATCATCCATAATGTTTTCCTTCTTTCTTAGAACTTGCTTTGGTTATAAAACAAAAACATTAAACAAATGTTAAATAATTAATTTTCCGATTTAGGAAGGGTAAATACAAATTCAGCCTCGTTCGTCTTTTCGCTTCTTGCAAATATTCTTCCGCCGTGCATTTCAACCATCATTTTTACTATATAAAGTCCGAGCCCCGCGCCCTTTGAATCAAGGCTTCGGGATTTATCAACCTTATAAAATCTTTCAAAAATCTTGGTTAGCTCGTTGGGCTGAATACCCTCGCCGCTGTTTTTGATTGAAACTTCAACCTTTTCTCCGACTTCATTAACGTCTATTTTAATATATCCGTTTTCATTCGTAAATTTTACGGCGTTATCAAAAAGGTTGTAAATAACCTGATAAATCATATCGGTATCGGCATAAACGCGGTGGGGCTGAATATCGTCAAGCCCTAATATTTCAATATTTTTCTTATCTATCTTCTGTTCAAAGGTAAGAAGAATATGAATTATCTGGTCCGAAATATTATAGCTTTTTCGCTTCATTTCAAAGTCGCCGCTTTCCATTTTGCTCATATTGAGCATTGCGACAACAAGACGCGAAAGCCTTCTGACCTCGTCTGATACTATTTTAAGGTAATATTCCTGCTTTTCCTTCGGGATTGTTCCGTCAAGAATACCGTCAATAAACCCGGCGATAGATGTCATCGGCGTTTTAAGCTCGTGAGAAACGTTGGCAACGAAGGAACGCCTTGAGCTTTCGAGCTTATCAAGCGCGTCCGCCATATCGTTAAACGCATATCCGAGGTCCGCAAGCTCGTCGTTACTGCCTACCTTAACCCTGTAGGAGAAGTCGCCGACAGCGAAGCGCTTTGCAGCGGCGCTCATCTGTTGAAGCGGAGTTACCATTCGCTTTGTAATAAGCCAGATAAACAGGAAACCGAACGCAAGAACGAGCACGGCAACAATAACGAAGGTTCGTATAAGGCTCATAACAAGCGCAGTCGTTCCCTCTTCAACCGTTGCAAAAACAATACCTATAATTCTGTTTGCGCCTTCGATTGCCCCCTGGGTGTATTCCGGCGCAACTATCGCCGTTCCCACAACGTAGCTGCTTTTGCCGTTGATAACGCTTTTTGTATATGCGGTTCCGTTTTCATAAACCCTCATAAGGAGGTTATCGTCAACCTTAAATGAAGAATGCTCTTTACAGACCATTGATTTATCATAATAAGGCTTATTGCCTACCTGTTCCTTACAGATAATAACCTTTCCCTCAACGTCGCATACGAAAACGTCGCTTGAAATACAGCTTGAAACGGTTGAAAGCGAATTTGAAATTACCGATTTCTGGGTTGAATAGGTTTTATTCATATCGTTAATGATAAGCGTATTCGCAATATCCTCGGCAATTTTTGAAGTATTCTCTTTAAGAAGCTCGGTTTTTTCGTTTATTGAAAAGGTATTAACAAGAAGAATCAGCGTAATACCGAGCGCAAGCAGCGCAACAAGAAAGATTGATGAAAACAAAACAAAATATTTTGTAAAAATGTTCGCCCTTGCGCCTTTTATTTTAATCTTTTTCAGCTTCATAGAGATTTTAATTAATCCTTCGTTTCAAATTTATAGCCTACGCCCCAAACGGTTTTGAGCGTCCATTTATCCGAAACGCCTTCAAGCTTTTCACGAAGCCTTTTAACGTGAACGTCAACCGTACGGCTGTCGCCGTAATAGTCAAAGCCCCATACCTCGTCAAGAAGCTGGTCACGCGTATAAACCCTGTTCGGATTTGAAGCAAAATGATAGATAAGCTCAAGTTCTTTAGGCGGAGTATCAACAACAACGCCCCTTACCTTCATTTCGTAATTTGTAATATTGATTTCAAGATTATCGTAAATAACAATCTTCTTTTCCGGGCCGCTTGCTTCGGTTTCGCCCTTCGTTCGGCGAAGCACGGCCTTAATTCTTGCCATAACCTCTTTAGCGTCAAACGGCTTAACAACGTAGTCATCCGCGCCGAGCTCAAGGCCGAGCACCTTATCAAAGGTTTCGCCCTTGGCGGTAAGCATAATAATCGGAACGCTTGAGGTTTTTCTTATTTCCCTGCAAACCTGCCAGCCGTCCATTTTGGGAAGCATAACGTCAAGAAGAACGAGGTCGGGCGATTTGTTTTGAAAAGTATCAACCGCCGCGGCGCCGTCGTTTGCAGTTACTACGGTATAGCCGTCGCTTTCAAGATAAAGCTTTAAAAGCTCGCATATATTGAGGTCGTCATCAACAACTAAAATCTTTGCCATTTTATTTCTCCTTTATCTGAATTTTTTAATGCATTGCTCACGGAATACATATAGTTATTCAGGATTAATTTTATACTATTTTTACACAATTTACAAGACATTTGTTAATATTTTTATATTTATTTAGCAGTTTGTTTATATTTTCGGTATTTTTACCTTAAAGAGCGAAGCGGATTTCAACGAAATCGGGCGCACTCCGTCGAAAATAAGTACAAAAACCGTTGAAAAATCAACATTGTCAGATTACTTCCGGATATAATTTTTTTACACTTTTTCAGAAATTGTAATCCGTATGTTTTTTGTAAATAAATTGTTACTACTTTTAACATTTTCTTGACAAACACAATATACAAGTGTAATATAATAAAGAATTTCTATATTTATGATTATTTTTTAACATATGATTAGTAATTCCAAATATCGCATAAATGCTGAAAATGCAACTAAACTGTACCTTTTCTGATGTAATCAAGCCGCAGGCGGAAAGTCGGCCCCTGCGATGTGAAAAAATATGACAGAAGGAGGTGCTATTGATTATGAGTATAAATTTTGAAAGCGTTATTATTGCAATTATATTGTTGCTTGTAGGCTTTGCTCTCGGTTACCTTATCGGCCAGATTATTAAAGAGAGAAAGAGCCTTAAGGACAAAAATTCCGCAACGCAGGAAGCTGCAAGAATACTTAACGAAGCGCTTGCTGAGGCTGAAAAAACAAAGAAAACTCAGCTTACGGAGGCTAAGGACGAGATTCACAAGCTTCGTTCGGACGCTGACCGCGATATTCGCGAAAGAAGAAACGAGGTTCAGCGCCAGGAAAAAAGGCTTAACCAGCGAGAGGAATACCTTGATAAAAAGGCGGATTCGCTTGAAACCAAAACCGAAACCTTAAGTAAAAAGCTTAAGGAAGCAGACGAAAAATTACTTGAAATCGATGGCATCAAGAAAAGTCAGTTTGATATGCTTGAGAGGATATCCGGTCTTTCTCAGGAGGAAGCAAGAAAACAGCTTATGCAATCGCTTGAAAGCGAGCTTGATGTTGAAAAAAGCAAAAGAATTCTTGAGCACGAACAGATGGTACGCGACCAGAGCGACCTTCTTGCAAGAGAGATTATCAGCACTGCAATTCAGCGCTGTGCCGCTGACCACACCGCTGAAACTACGGTCAGCGTTGTTGCCCTTCCGAGCGATGACCTCAAGGGAAGAATCATCGGCCGCGAGGGACGTAACATACGTTCAATTGAACAGATTACGGGCGTTGAGCTTATTATTGACGACACGCCCGAGGCAATCACCGTAAGCTCATTTGACCCTGTCAGAAGAGAGATTGCGCGCCTTACGCTTGAAAAGCTTATTCAGGACGGAAGAATTCATCCGACAAAGATTGAAGAGATGTTTGAAAAAGCAAAGCGCGAGGTTGAATTTACCATTAAATCCGAGGGTGAAAAGGCTGTTATAAGCGCAAACTGCGGCTCCGTTCACCCCGAGCTCGTTAAGCTTTTAGGTAAGCTTAAATACAGAACCTCCTACGGCCAGAGCGTGCTTAAGCATTCGCTTGAGGTTTCATATATTGCAGGCCTTATGGCGGCAGAGCTCGGCGCTGACGAAAAGCTTGCAAGAAGAGCGGGCCTTCTTCACGATATAGGCAAGGCCCTTGACCACGAGATGGAGGGAAGCCACGTTGCTCTCGGCGTTGAATACGCAAGAAAGTATAAGGAAAACGAATCCGTTGTTCACGCTATTCAGGCGCACCACGGCGACGTTGAATGTAAAACAATTGTTGCAGCACTTGTTCAGGCGGCTGACGCTGTTTCGGCGTCACGTCCCGGCGCAAGACGCGAAAATATTGAAAATTATATTAAAAGGCTTCAGCAGCTTGAAGAAATTTCACAGAGCTTTGAAGGCGTTGAAAAGGCATATGCAATTCAGGCAGGCCGAGAGGTCAGGGTTATGGTTAAGCCCGAGGTTATCAACGACCAGAAAATGCCGCTTGTTGCACGCGAAATTGCCAAAAAGATTGAAGAGGATATGGAATATCCCGGCCAGATTAAGATTAATATCATTCGCGAAAGCAGAGCCTTTGACGTTGCAAAATAATGAAATTAAGGGAGGGCGGCGCCCTCCCTGTTTTATGAAAGGATAACAAAATGATTAAACATATTGTTTGTTTTAAGCTTAAGGACAATTCCGAGGAGGAATGTAAAAAGGCGCTTGAAATTCTTAAATCAATGGAGGGCAACGTTCCCCTGCTCCGTTCAATAGAGGTTGGGGCCGATTTTCTTCATTCGCCGCGCTCCTATGACATTATTCTTCAGGTAACGCTTGACGATGAAAAAGCGCTTGAGGCTTACCAAAAGGACGAATACCATTGCTCGGTTGTTAAAAAGCATATGCATAATGTAGCCGAAACCTCGGTTGCGATTGATTACGCTTTGTAAATGAAAGCCGAATTAAGAAGTTGATTTAATCGACTTCTTTTTTTATTCACTAATTATTAATAAATTATATATATAAATAAAATTGACATTTTTTATATATAGTGTTACAATACGAAAGTATCCATTAAAATGGATAACTACCCTTCAACGGAGGTTCATTATGGACGAAACCAGAGAAATAGACATAGACTTACGAAAAATATTTTATATGATGAGAACCAAGGTCGTTTTCATCCTTCTTGCAACCGTTATGCTTGCCGCGGTAGCCGGAATTTATACGCATTTCTTCATTGCGCCGACCTATGCGTCAAGCGCGAAGTTTTACGTTTACAACAATCCCGATAATAACGTTTCAACAGCAAGGGCGATTAACACGAACGATATTGACGCTTCAAACGATATTATCAACACCTACGTTTATCTTCTTAAATCCGACACCGTTCTTAACAAGGTTGCTCAGGACCTCGGTATGGCTTCGGGCGACAGTATTAAGAACTACATTCAGGCGAAGGCTGTTGAAGGAACGCTGATTTTCCAGGTTACCGTAACTACAACCGACCCCGAGCTTTCGGCTAAGATAGCCAATTCCGTTGCGAAGGTTGCGCCTGATGAAATAGTAAGGATAGTTAACGCCGGCGGCGCAAGCGTAGTTGACTGGGCAAGAGTTTCGGGCGTGCCCGTTGCGCCTAACCTTAAGAAAAATATTATGGTCGGCGGAATTATAGGCTTCGTTGTTTCGTTCGCTCTCTTCTTCATCTATGAACTGTTTGATACAACGATTACAAATGCAAGGGATATTCAGCGTGAATTCGATATTCCGATTCTCGGAACGATACCGAGGCTTGACGCGCCGGACAAATCCGGCTACGGAAGCAGCACTAAGGCCGATGACAATAAGGCTCAGGACACGGCGGAAACACCGCCGCCCCTGCCTAAGCCGAGCAGCTCTCTGCTCGAAAACATCCAATCTGTAAAGGAGGGAAACAAGAATGATAAATCGTAGAAAAAGAAAAAAGCTCGCCGAGAGCAGAGGCTTCCGCACGGAAGACACTAAAAAAATCCTTTCTGCCGAATCCTCATTCTCGGTAAAAGAAGCTTATAACGCTATAAGAACAAACCTCCTTTTCACCCAGAAGGGCGAAAAATGCCCGATTTTCGTTGTTACAAGCCCTACGGCAAACAACGGTAAAACCATTAATTCAATAAACCTTGCGGTAAGCTTTGCCCAGATGGGCAAAAGAACCCTTCTTATTGACGCCGATATGCGTAACCCCACCGTTCACCGTATGTTTTCAATCTCGGTTAAAAACGGCCTTTCCGAAATTCTTGCCGGGCTTACGGATAACATCTCGGTTTCAAAAACGGATATTGAAAACCTTTCCGTTTTAACCGCGGGTAAAATTCCGCCGAATCCGACAGAGCTTCTTGCCTCATCAAGAATGGATAAGCTTCTTGAATTTGTAAAATCGCATTACGATGTTGTTTTCATTGATACTCCGCCGGTTAACATCGTTACCGACTGTACCGTTTTTGCCCAGAAAATTACGGGCTACGTTCTTATTATCAAAACGGATACAACCAACACGCAGGACGTTAAAACCGCTATGAACAACCTTACCCAGATTGGCGGCAACATTCTCGGCTTCATTCTGAACGACGTTAACAGCGAAAAGAAAAAGTATTATTCATATTACCGTAAATATAACTATAATTATAACTACAATTATAACTATAGCTATAACTACGACTATTACAACAAAAAATATTATTCAAAAAAATAATTTGAAGGCGATAATTTAAATGAATAAACGAACAAGAACTCAGCTGATACTTGAATTCCTTGTTGATATTGTTTGTCTTGCGCTGGCAAACATCATTTCAATATTCATTTTCAGCGATGTTTTTCACAGAATCCCGCATTTCGGCAACGATGAATGGAGCAGGTATTTCTTTACGCTTGCCATGGCGTTTCTGATTATCTTCCTCGGTTTCCACAGAAGCATTAATATTCAAAGCCGAAACAGAAGCCGTGAGATAAGCTCGCTTTTTATTAACACAACCCTCACCTACGCGCTGTTTTCGGTTGCAATCGTGCTTCTCAAAAATCCCATTGTTGAATCGCGTTACATGCTTCTTTCGGGCTATGTTTTCTTCGTGCTTCTTTCAATGATAGGAAGATATTTCCTAAAGCGCTACCTTACGGGCTTCTTTACAAAAAGCAAAATAGCGTCATACGTAGGCATAATTACAACAAGCGACAGAGCCGAGGATTTTGTTAAATCAATCGACGCGGACTGGTCGCTGAACATAAGAGGCGTTGTTCTTCTTGATAATTTTGTTAGCGGAAACGCTTTCAGATTTAACCCTTATGAAGAGGTTTACGGAATCAGCTCGCCCTTTGTTCCTGCAACGAAGCTCAGCTCCTTCCCCGAGGCTGTGCTCGACCATCCGGTTGTAGCCGTTGACGAAAGCTTTCTTGACTGGGTACGCTCCTCTCCGCTTGACGACGTGTTTATTAACCTTCCCTATTCGGACGACAGCGAAATTCAGCAGCTTATTGAGGAGCTTGAGGATATGGGAATTACGGTTCATGTTAACATTCCCATGCTTGACGATATTCTTGAAGCAAGTAAATTTAATAACATTAATTGTAAAATCCAGTACGGCTCTCCGATGGCGACCTTTGAAGCCAGCACGAAAAACAGCGTTCTTCTTTCGCTCAAAAGAGTTTCGGATATTATTCTCGGCTTAATCGGCTGTGTTCTTTCGCTTCCGATTATTCTTGTTACGGCAATTCCGCTGAAGCTTGAAAGCAAGGGTCCCCTTTTCTTCAAGCAGCAGAGAGTAGGCAAAAACGGAAGGCTGTTTTACATCTACAAGCTTCGCTCAATGTATGAGGACGCGGAAAAGCGTAAGCAGGAGCTTATGGAAAAGAACCAGATGGACGGGTTTATGTTTAAAATGGAAAACGACCCGAGAATAACTAAGGTAGGCAGGGTAATAAGAAAGCTCAGTATTGATGAGCTTCCTCAGTTTTTTAATGTTCTTAAAGGTGATATGAGCCTTATAGGAACAAGACCGCCTACCGTTGACGAATTTAATCAATACGAAAGCCGCCACAAAAGAAGGCTTTCAATGCGCCCCGGAATTACAGGCCTTTGGCAGGTAAGCGGACGAAGCGAGGTTAACGATTTTGAGGAGGTTGTTAAGCTCGATTGCAAGTACATAGATAACTGGTCAATCGCGCTTGATATTTCAATTTTCTTTAAAACCATAGTCGTTGTTTTAACACGCAAGGGCGCGGAATAGACGGTGATATAAATGAAAATTGCGATGCTCGGCCATAAAAGAATACCTTCGCGTGAGGGCGGAATTGAAATAGTAGTAGGCGAGCTTTCGCGCCGAATGGCGGCTATGGGCCACAGCGTTACGGCATACAACCGAAAAAGCAGGCATATTGCGGGAAGCGAATTTGACGAAAAGCGAAAAAAAGAATTTGAGGGCGTAAACCTTAAATGGGTTTATACCCCCGATAACGCGAAGCTTAACGCGATAGTTTACAGCTTTTTTGCAACGCTTGGCGCTTCATTAAAAAAATTTGACGTAATACATTTTCATGCCGAGGGGCCCTCTTCAATGGTGCCCCTTGCAAAGCTTTTTAGGAAGAGATGCGTCGTTACCGTTCACGGGCTTGACTGGCAGAGAGCCAAGTGGGGCGGCTTTGCAACAAGATACCTTCTTTTCGGCGAAAAGTGCGCGGCAAAATACGCTGATGAGATAATAGTTCTTTCAAAAAACGTTCAGAATTATTTTCTTGAAAAATACGGCCGCGAAACCGTATTTATTCCAAACGGGATTTCAAAGCCCGAAAGAAAGAACGCCGATATAATAAGACGCAAATACGGTCTTGAAAAGGACGGTTATATTCTCTTCTTGGGACGCCTTGTTCCGGAAAAAGGAATTCATTACCTGATTAATGCCTACAAAGCATTAAACACAGACAAAAAGCTTGTTATCGCAGGAGGCGCAAGCCATACGAGTGAATACGAAAAGGAGCTTAAGGAGCTTGCGGGCGAAAACGAAAGCATTATTTTTACGGGCTTTGTTCAGGGCGAAGAGCTTGACGAGCTTTATTCAAACGCTTTTATATACTGCCTTCCGAGCGACCTTGAGGGGATGCCGATAAGCCTTCTTGAAGCGATGAGCTACGGCAACTGCTGCGTTACTTCCGATATTGAAGAATGTACCGAGGTATGCGAAGATAACGCCGTTTACTTTTCAAAGGGCGACGAAAACGCCCTTAAACAGGCGCTCATTTCCCTGCTTGAAAACCCAACAAAAATTGAGAAGCTTAAAAACAGCTCAGCTGAGTTTATTCTTAATAAATACAATTGGGACGACGTCGCCTCAAGAACGCTTGAGCTTTACAAAAAATGAGATGGTGAATATGAAAATATTAATGGTCAACAAGTTTCTTTTCCCGAAGGGCGGAGCGGAAACATATATGTTTGAGCTTGCGAAATGCCTTGAAAAAAGCGGAAACGAGCTTCAGTTTTTCGGTATGGACAACAGCGAACGCTGCGTTTCAAACCGGCTTGGACTTTATGTTGACGAAATTGACTATAAAAACATCTCGGCATTAAAAAAGCTTGCCGCGCCTTTAAAAACCATTTATTCAAAAGAGGCGGCTAAAAAAATCGGTATGGTGCTTGACGATTTCAAGCCCGATATTGTTCACCTTAACAACATAAATTTTCAGCTTACGCCGTCTATTATCTACGCGGCAAAAAAAAGAAATATTCCCGTTGTTCAAACAGTACACGACGTTCAGATTGCCTGCCCCAACCACAGAATGTATATTGAAGAAAAAGAGCAGGTTTGCGAGGAATGCGTAAAGAGCGGATATACAAAATGCATTAAAAACAAATGCGTTCAGGGCTCTGCGGCAAAAAGTGCAATAGCCGCCGCCGAAAGCATATACTACCACCGCCGCAACACCTATAATCTTGTTGACAGATACATCTGCCCGAGCGAATTTATGGCGCGGCAGATAAAAGCGGGCGGCGTAGAAGAAAAGCGAATAACCGTTCTTCATAACTATTCGCCCTCAATAGCCGAAATACCCGAAAATTTTAATGACGGAAAATACATAATCTATTTCGGCAGAGTCAGCATCGAAAAGGGACTGAAGCTTCTTTTAGATGTTATGAGCGAACTTAAAGACGTTAAGCTTTACGTTGCGGGAACAGGCCCGCTTGAGGAGGAGCTTAAGGCAAGGCAGCTTGAAAACGTAAGCTTCCTCGGGTTTAAAAGCGGAACGGAGCTCTATTCGCTTATCGCAGGAGCGATTGCTTCCGTTTATCCGTCGCAGTGGTATGAAAACTGCCCGATGAGCGTTATTGAATCAATCAAGCTCGGCACTCCCGTAATCACTTGTGACATAGGCGGAACGAAGGAGCTTATTGAAAACGGAAAAAACGGTTTAATCTATAAGGCTGACGATAAGCAAGAGCTAAAAAAGGCAATTGAAACGCTTTATAACAGCGATTCGCTTGCAGAGGAAATGAGCCGCTACTGCCTTGAACACGGCAGCACTGACAGCCTTGAGAAATACGCCGAAAAGATAGAAAAAATATATAAGGAAATTATAAAATGACCTCTCTAATATCAAAACTGATAAGCAAAATAAAAGGAAGAGAATACGTAATTGACGAGGGCATAAGCACCGTTGATTTGCTGGATATTCTTTTTGCAAGATTTTTTATGCTTCTTCGCGGCTTTTTTAAAACGCTGTTTTTCAAAAAGCACGGCAAAATTAACTTTATCGGAAGCAGGGTAAAAATCAAAGCAAAGGCACATATTAAAGCTAAAAGCGGCCTAACTATCGAGGATGACTGCCACATCAACGCGCTTTGCCGCGAAGGAATTAAAATAGGAAGCAACTTTTCTCTCGGGCGCAAAAGCATAATTGAATGCACCGGCGTTATCCGCGAGCTCGGCGAAGGTCTTGAAATCGGCGATAACGTAGGCATTGCCGCAAACGCTTTTATTTCGGTAAGAGGAAACGTTAAAATCGGCGACAACTGCATTTTCGGCCCCGACGTTAAGCTGTTTTCGGAAAACCATATTTTCAGCGACACCGAAACTCCAATCTACCTTCAGGGCGCAACGCGTGAGGGGATTGAAATCGGCGGGGACTGCTGGCTCGGCGCGGGCGTTACCGTGCTTGACGGCGTTAAAATCGGCAAGGGATGCGTTATTGCGGCAGGGGCTGTTGTTAACAAGGACATCCCCGATTATTCAATAGCTGCCGGCGTGCCCGTAAGAGTTATCGGAAAGAGAGAATAAAATGAAAATCATTGCCTTTTCAAACGGGAGCTCATACGATACCTCCACTTGGTCAAACGTACCGTACTATTTTTTGAAGGCTCTTGAAAAAAGCGGCGAAGAGGTTATAAGGGTAAATATAAAGCCGTTTGCAAAAGTTAAGCTTATTAATCATCTTTTGGAAAAGCTTATACGCATAATGAAGCTCGGTATAACCTACGAGCGAACGGGCTTTTATAACGGGATTGTTAAGCGTAAAATGCTTAAAGCCGTTAAAAGAAACCCTGACGCAAACCTTCTTTTAACCTTTGATTTCAGCCACAGCGTTGCAAATGAAACAAAGATTAAAACGCTTCTCCTCTGCGATTGGGACATTAAATACCTTATTGAAAAAATTGACAGGCGTACCCCTACGGATAAGGAAAAAAGGCTTATAGAACAGCAGTCAAAAATAATTGACAGCGCAGATTACGCCGTTTCAATTTTCCCCAAAGCATATGAAGAAATGAAAAAAACGCATAAAAATATGCACTATCTCGGTATTCCCGTCAACATTGACTGCCCCGACTTTGATATAGAAGAAGCTCAGCAAAGCCGCTACCAAAGCAAAAGGCTTCTTTTTATAGGCAAGGGCAAATATTTAAGCTGCGCAAGGGAGCTTGAAAAGGCGCTTAAAAGCTTTAATTCAAAAAATCCTAAACAAAAAATATACGCGGATATTATAGGAATGGACGAAAGCGATACCAAAATAAGCAGTGAATTCATTACCCATCACGGCTACCTTAATAAAAACAAGCCCGATGAATGGAAAACCTATGAAAGCCTTCTTAGGGGCGCATACTTTTTTATTAACACCACTGATAACTGGGTTGGCGCTTCATCAATTCTTGACACCGCTTATCTCGGCATTCCGTGCATAATAAACCCTAACGAGGATTTAACCGAAACCTTTGGAGGCAACATTGATTTCGGCTATCTTTGCAACAGGAATTCAGCCGAAAAAATTGAAGAAATACTTAACGAAATCGCCTCGCTTTCCTTTGATGAATACAAGGCGCTATCAAATAAAGCGCACGCAAGAGTTAAGGATTTCACCTACAATAATTACGTCAGAAGAATAATTCAATTAATTTCAGATTGATAACGGAGTAAATAATATGCCCAAAAAACTGAACGGAACGGTTATAGTTACATACCGCTGTAACGCCAGGTGCAATATGTGCAACCGATACAAAGCCCCATCAAAGCCCGAGGAGGAAATTTCGGTTGAAACAATTAAGAAGCTACCCGAAATGTATTTTACCAACATTACGGGCGGCGAGCCTTTTATACGCACCGACCTTGAAGATATAGTAAGCGTTCTCAGCAAAAAGAGCGAAAGAATCGTTATTTCAACCAACGGATTTTTTACGGACAGAATTATAGCCCTTTGTAAAAAATTCCCCGAGGTGGGAATAAGAATTTCCATTGAAGGGCTTGAGGAAACAAATAACGCAATCCGCGGGCTTGACGACGGATTTAATAAGGGCTATACAACCCTTAAAAAGCTTACCGAAATGGGCCATAAGGACGTAGGCTTCGGTATGACGGTTCAGGACGCTAACGCCAAGGACCTTGTTCCGCTTTATAAAATCAGCGATGAGATGAATATGGAATTTGCAACCGCTTCTCTTCACAATTCCTTTTATTTTGTTGAAGCAAAGAACATTATTAAGGACAGAGAGATGGTTGCAGGCGAATTTGAAAAACTTATAAACGAGCTTCTTAAATCCAATTCGCCTAAAAAATGGTTCCGCGCATATTTCAATCACGGGCTTATAAATTACATATACGGCCAGAAGCGCCTTCTTCCCTGCGATATGGCGTTTGATACCTTTTTTATTGACCCTTACGGCGACGTTATGCCCTGTAACGGGACGAAAGATAAGGAGGTTATGGGCAACCTTAACGAGCAGGGCTGGGACGAGCTTTGGAACAGCGAGCAGGCCGAAAGCGTCCGCAAAAAGGTACGCAACTGCGACCGTCAGTGCTGGATGATAGGCTCGGTATCCCCTGCAATGCACAAGTATATTATGACCCCCGCAATGTGGGTTATAAAGCATAAGTTTTTAAGATATTTTAAGGATAAAAAATATTCAATGTTTGAAAATCCGATTTGCCGCGACCTCCGCGACGGCAGGGTTACAAAGGAGGAGCTTGACGCCCTTTCGACCTGCGATATGAACGCGGTAATAAACGACGGCCTTTCGGAAATTTCGCGAACCGCGCTTGAGGGTACAACCGGCGAAGCGATTGTTGACGCGGATATAAAAGCACAGTTAGAGGAATAAAAATGAAAGCGGCAGTAATAACCCGTCATGCAATAACCAATTACGGCTCGCTGTTTCAGGCAATAGCAACACAGAAGCTTTTTGAAAGCCTCGGCATGGAATGCGAGATAATTGATTATATAAGAGATGACGAATACTATACCGAGCAGGAAAAAACGAATTTAAAAAACAAGCCGAAATATAACGGCAATCCGCTTACAAGGGCGGCGTATCTTGCGCTGCGCCAGGGCGAAGCGGTTAAGGGCGGACGCTTTTTCCGCGAAATGCAGAAAAAACACCTTAACCTGACTAAGCGTTACCATTCGCTTGACGAGCTTAAAGGCGATAAGCCCGAGGCTGACCTTTACGTTACGGGAAGCGACCAGGTTTGGGGCAACATTGCAAATCAGGAATACGATACTGCTTACCTGCTTTCCTTCACCGACGATTCGGATAAGCGTATTTCATACGCGGCAAGCCTCGGGAAAACGAAGCTTGAGGGCGAAACGGCGGAATGCTTTAAAAAATACCTGAAAAGGTATTCGGCTGTTACCGTAAGGGAGAGCAATGCAAAAGAAGCCCTTGAAGGAATCGGAATTGAGGCTCAACAGGTGCTTGACCCTACGCTGCTTTTTGACAGCGGATTCTGGGGAAAGTATATTGAAAAGGATATTGAGGGCGATTACATCCTTCTTTATCAGCTTGAAAATAACAAGCGTTTTAACGAATACGCAAAAGAGCTTTCGAAAAAAACGGGGCTTGAGCTAATCAGGGTAACCCCCCTTCGCCACCAGGCGCTAAGGGGCGGAAAGATGGTTTATCTTCCCGAAATCGGCGAGCTTTTATCCTACATAAAAAACGCGCGCCTTGTTATCACGGATTCATTCCACGCAACGGCGTTTTCAATAAACTTCAACACCCCGTTTATTGACGTTCTTCCGAGCGGCGAAAACAAATGCCGCAATATGTCAATCCTTGAGCTTACGGGGCTTGAATCAAGAATTTTAAAAAGCTATGACGACCTTTCGCTTTTTGATGAAAAATGCGATTTTGAATTTGCAAACGACATTCTTAAAAAAGAACGCGAAAAATCAATTGAAACAGTAAAAGGGATAATCGGAATTTAGGTGAAATATGAAAACCGAACAGCTGATTAAATCAAGTGAATATTGCTGCGGCTGTTCGGCCTGCGAAGCTGTTTGCCCCAAGGGTGCAATATTAATGAGCGAAGGCGCTTCGGGCTTCACCTTTCCGAAAATCGACGAAGAGCTTTGCATTGATTGCGGCGCGTGCCTTAATGCCTGCGCTTTTAAAAACAGCAGTCTGACAGGCGAGCCGAAAGAGGTTTACGCCTGTAAAACCGCGGCTACCGATATAAAAAAATCCTCTTCGGGCGGTGCGTTTGCCTGTATTGCCGAGGACTTTATTAACCGCGGCGGTGCCGTTTACGGCGCGGCTACGGTTAAGGGCAAAAACGGCCTTACGGTTAAGCACGTTAAAGCCGAAACAAAAGAGGAGCTTCTTTCCCTTCTCGGTTCAAAATACGTTCAAAGCGACGCCCAAGGCTGTTACAAAGCGGTAAAAGCCGACCTTGAAAACGGAAAAGCGGTTCTTTTTTCTGGAACGCCCTGCCAGGTTGACGGGCTTTACGGCTACCTTAAAAAGAACTACGATAAGCTTTACACCGCCGATATTATCTGCCACGGCGTTCCGAGCATGAAAATGCTTGGCGATTACTTTAAAACCCTTGAGAGTAAAAGCAGGCTTACTGCCTTTGTCTTCCGTTCAAAGGAGATTAGGGGCGAGATGACGGCGAAGGCGGTTTTTGAAAACGGCAGGGAAAAGCTTATCCCCTGCAACGCCTCTTCTTACTTCTATCTTTTCATAAACGGCTACACCTACCGTGAAAGCTGTTACGACTGTAAATACGCCGGCAAAAGCCGCGTCGGCGATATTACGCTCGGCGATTTTTGGGGAATTGAAGAATTTCACCCCGAATTCAACACCGACGGCGGCGTATCGTGCCTTCTTATAAACACCGATAAGGGCAATGAGCTTTTCAATAACAACGAAAGCCGCCTTACCTTTATCAAATCGGATTTTGAAAAGGTTGCAAAAAACAACGCCCAGCTTAAACGCCCGAGCAAAAAGCCCGCCAAATACGGCGAAATCATTGAGGGTTATAAGAATAACGGCTATGCCGATACCGAGCGCCGATATTCAAAGCTATCGGGCAGTAAAAAATACATTTCAAACGCAAAGCTGCTTGCAAAAAAATTTTTAAAATAGGAAAACGAAATGAACATTCTGTATATCGCTTACTCCTGCGACCCGTATTTCGGAAGCGAAAATAAAATAGGCTGGAACATCCCCCTTGAGGCTTCAAAGAAGCACAGGGTTTTTGTTCTTACCAAGGAGGAGCACCGTCAGAATATACAGCGCTATTGCACTAAGAATAATATTGACAATATCAAGTTTTACTACGCGGATATTAAGGGCATATATAAGAAGATATTCAGACCTCCTTTTTATTCGGGAAGGTTAAATATCTGGCATAAAAAAGCCCTTCCGCTTGCAAAAAAAATCTGCAGCGAAAACGGCATTGATATTATCCACCAAATTGCACCGATAGAATTCAGAAGCGTTGGAAAATACTATACCATTCCGAAAACAAAATTTGTATGCGGTCCCCTTGCAGGCGGCCAGAGCGTTCCTAAAGGGCTTATGAGCTACACCGGCAAGGACAGACCGCTTGAAAGAATAAGAAATTTAATCAACCGATTTTATAAGCTTAAACTGCGTTTTTCAAAAAGCCTTGAAAAATGCGACGCCGTTTTATACGCAAACTATGAAACAAAGGCATTTCTCGGCGGCAAGGGAGCCGTAATTCCCGAAACCGCGCTCACCTCAAAGGAGCTTTCTCCCCTTCCCGAAAGGGACGATAATAAGGGAAAATGCACCTTCCTCGTTGTTTCGCGCTTTACGGCAACGAAGGGCTACAACCTTTTGTTTGACACCTTAAAGCAGCTTCCCGATAACCTTAACTATGAGCTTAAGATTATAGGCTACGGCCAGCTTGAAACGCAGGTTAAAGCAATGTTTAAAAGCAACGAAAAGGTTTATAAAAGAACTACCTTCCTTGAAAGGCTTCCCTTCAGCAAGATGAGCGAGCAATACCAAAGCGCGGACGCTTTGATTTTCCCGACCTTCAGGGAGGCGACGGGCTCGGTTATCCTTGAAGCGATGGCAAACGGGCTTCCCGTAATCACTATGAACCGCTGCGGCGGACCCGTTTTGTGCAGCCCCGAAAACGCCTATCTTTTCAGCGGAGGGCCTAAATTTACCTATATCAACTCGCTTCGCTTCGCGCTTCTTCACTGCATTAACAACCTTGACGAGGTTCACGAAAAGGGCAGAAAGGCGCGCGCCGCAGCAGAGGGCTTTACCTTTGAAAAGCGGGTTGAAAAATACACCGATATTTACGAGGATTTAATTAAGCAATAATGAAAAAGCTGGTTTTGATTTCAACCTACTTCGGCTCATTTCCCAAAAACTTCGGGATATGGCTGAAAAGCGCAGAGGCTAACGAGGGAATTGATTTTCTTCTTTATTCCGATTGCGACACAAGTGAATACCTTCCCCTGCCGAAGAACGTTAAAATCGTTAAGACGGGCTTTGAGGAAATAAAAAAGAAATTTGAAGAGAGCTTCGATTTTCCGATTGTTCTTAACACGCCTTATAAATTTTGCGATTACAAGCCCGCTTACGGCTACGTTTTTGAAAACGATATTAAGGCGTACGGTTACTGGGGGCACGTTGATATTGACGCTGTGCTCGGCAATATTGAAAAATTTCTTCCCGAAAAGGAATATGAAAAAATCTATCAGACAGGCCATTTAACAATCTATAAAAACACGCCCGAAAATAACAGGCGCTTTATGCTCGACGGCGGCCTTCTTAATTACAGGGACGTTTTTTCTACCGAAAGAATCTGTATTTTTGACGAGGTCGGCGGTATGCAGGAAAAGTTTGAATTTCTCGGCATACCGACCTACATTTCGCGCGACTATGCGGATATAACGAAAAGAAGCGTTCGCTTTACCGTTTCGCTCACCTTTACGGAAACGGCTAACAAGCCCGTTAAAAACTATCCCCTTCAGATTTTTTATTACGAAAACGGCGGAGTTTTCCGCGATTACTTCATCGGGGACAGGCTTTTTACCGAGGAATTCAACTATATTCACTTCTCAACGCGAAAGCCTGAGGATTTTACAAACGGAGCGAACAGCTTTTACATCACAAACAGCGGCTTTTTCCCAAAAGAGGGAGAAACCACAAAAGAGATTATTGAAAAATACAATCCGTTTAATCCCGAGCTTGATTTAAAAGAGGCAAAGCGCTGGAAACGGGACGATAAAAGAAAGCGCATAAAAAACGCTTTAACAAGGATAAAAGAAAAGCTATGAACGTTATTCATTTGCAAAACCTCGGCGGAATCGGCGGAATAGCCGTATTAACGCGCGATATTTCCATGAAATCAAAAGAGAATAATTTTTTCTATTTCGTTTTTGAGGGCGGCGATATAGCAGAACAGATTAAGGAATATTCCCCCGTTTTTGTTGCCGAGGGAAGCCACAAAAGAATATTTAAAGAGGCAAAGCGTTTTTACGCTTACTGCAAAAGCAATAACGCCGACGTTATTATTGAGCATACGGGAACGGCAATCGGCCTTACCTGCGCGCTTTATGCAAAAAGGAAGCTGAAAAACGCAAGGCTCATACTCTACTGGCACTCCAATGCCTCGTTTTTTGATAAAAAGGGCGTTAAGGGAAATATTGAAGTATTCCTTAAACGCCTTGCGTATAAAAAATGCGACGGCGTTGCCGCAATCTCAAACAGCGTAAAAAGCTCTTACCTTAAGGTTTACGGCTATAAAAAGGATAAGATTTCGGTTGTATATAACGGAATTAACACTTCAAAATTCTTTTCCTCACGCCTTGATTACTGCGGTAAGCTTCCGCTTAACATTATCTATGTAGGAAGGGTTTTCAAGCCAAAGGGAATTCACCTGTTAATAGGCGCAGTAAACCTTTTGGACGGGGAAACAAAACAAAAAATAAGGGTTAAAATTGTAGGTCAGGACAGGGGCGATTACACCGAAAGGATGATTAAAAAGACCGCCGAACTCGGCCTTGACGGAATAATTGAATTTACCGGAGCGCGCCTTGACGTGCCTGAGCTTCTTGCGGGGGCGGACCTTTTTGTTCACCCTGCAATCTGCGAGGAGGGCTTCGGTATTACGCTTGCGGAGGCTATGGCTTCATACGTCCCCTGCCTTGCGTTCAGGCTCGGCGCAATTCCCGAGGTTATTGACGAAAATAAAAACGGCTTTATTGTTGACGACATAAGCATTGAGGGCTTGAAAGAAGCGATAATAAACGCGCTTGATATTTACGAAAACAGCCCTGCCCTTTATCTTGAAATGCGAAACTGCGCAAGAAAAAAGGCTGAAACCTTCAGCATTGAAAACACACTAACAACACTTGAGTCACTTTATAAGGAATAGCTATGAAAATCGGAATTTTAACCTTTCATAAAAGTGAAAATTACGGTTCGGCTTTGCAGGCCTTTGCGCTTTGCAGGGCTTTAAAGGCTGTTGAGCCTTCAAACGGGGTTGAAATTATTGATTATTCAAACGAGCGCCAAAAGGAGCTTTATTCAATATTTGTTAAAAACAGTTCGCCTAAAAACCTTATTAAAAACCTTCGTTCGTTTTTAAATCTTGCCCAGCTTAGAAGGCGAAAAAGGGGCTTTAATGAATTCATTAACAGCAAGCTTCCGCTCAGCGCAGAGCATTTTGAAAGCGAAAAACAGCTCAAGGCCCATAAAAGCGAATATGACCTCATAATCTGCGGAAGCGACCAAATCTGGAATCCGCAGTCGGTTGATTTTTCGCTCTCTTTTTTCGGGGTTGACTTTAAATGCGCAAAGGCCTCATACGCCCCGTCTATCCGCGACGCGGAGGAAAGCGATTTTAAGCCGTACGAAAACGAAATAAGAAAAGCTTTATCGGATTTCGGCAAAATCTCGTTAAGGGAAAAGAGGAGCCTTCCCGTTCTTCAAAAATATACGGAAAAGCCGATTGACTGCGTTTGCGACCCTACGCTTCTTCTTGATTGTGCAGACTATAACAGCATATGCACGAATAACAAGCTCCCCGAGGATTATATCTTTTACTATTCCATTGACTATAATCCGCAGTCGGTTGAAATGGTTAAGCATATTTCAAAGGCAACTAATAAACCCGTGTTTATAATTTTTTCAACCAACAAAACCTACAGCGTTTATTTTAAGGGCTTTCATCTTGCAAAAAACAACGCGCCCGGCGATTTTGTTAACCTTATAAAAAACGCCTCGCTTGTTCTTTCAACCTCATTTCACGGGGTTGCGTTTTCGGTAATTTACAGGAAGCCGTTTTTCGCCCTTAAAACGAGGGGCTACACCGATTCAAGGATTAACGACCTGCTTAATGAAATCGGCCTCGGTGAAAGATATATTGACTTTGAAACATATGAGAACACCGACTACCTCGCTCCGGTTAACTACGACGAGGAGGCGATAATGCGCCTTAGAAGCTATTCACTTAACTACTTAAAGGACTGCCTGAATGATAGATAGAATTTGCGAAAAATCAAAATGCACCGCCTGCTTTGCGTGCCTGAACGTATGTCCCGTTAACGCGATTACCATTAAGCCTGACGCCTTCGGCTCGGCTTACCCCGTAATTGCAAACAACTGCACCGAATGCGGGCTCTGCAAAAAAACCTGCCCTTCAAATTCGCCGCTTGAGCTTAAAAAGCCGCTGTCGGCTTGCGCGGTTTTCAGCAGGGATAAAAAAACAAGAAACGCTTCAACCAGCGGCGGAATGATATTTACCGCGGCAAAGGAATTTGACGGCGTTGTTTACGGCGCGGCTTATTCGGGCGATTTGAACGTTGAATGTATGCGCTTTGAAAACAAGGATAATCTTTATAAAACGCAGAGCTCAAAATACGTTCACTCCTTCATAACCCTTCAGTTCAGAAACGTAAAAAAGGATTTGGAAAACGGAAAACGTGTTCTTTTCACCGGCACGCCCTGTCAGGTTGCCGGCCTTAAGAATTACCTTAAAAAGGATTACGAGGGGCTATATACCGTTGATTTTGTTTGCCACGGCGTTAGCGACAGAGAGCACCTTAAGGCTTTTATCAAAAGCGAATTTCTCTCTCTTGATTTTAAAAAAGCCGCCGTGCGCTTCCGCGACGGCAAGGGCTACCATATGACCGTTTGGGAAGGGGAAGATTATAAAGGCGAGCTTCCATTTAATCAAAACTTTTATTTTCACGGCTTTCTTGAGGGCTGGAGCCTTCGCGAAAACTGCCATATCTGCCCTTACGCAAGTATAAACCGTTGCAGCGATTTAACAGCGTGCGACTGCTGGGGAAGTAAAAACGAAAGCATAATGCGAGAAATGAAAAACGGCCTAAGCGGTGTTCTTGTTAACACCGAAAAGGGGCGTGAGCTTCTTGAAAGCGTTAAGCCGAGCTGCGAAATAATTCAAAGCTCCGTTGACGAGGCGCAAAGCGGAATCGCCCACTTAAAGGCGCCCTCGCCCGTTACGGATTATTCAAGGCGTTTTCATTCCCTTAACAAAAAGCGCGGGGCTTATTTTGCCTTTAAAAACACGGTTTTAAAAAAGAAAATTGTTTTTAAATTAAGGAAGATAAAAAATGCTGGCAATAGCAATAATTAATTACAATACCTTTGAAAAAACAGTTGAATGCGTAAATTCAATTTTCAAAACGGCTAAATGTGAATATAAAATCTATCTGCTTGACAACGCTTCAAAAAACGATTCGTTTGAAAGGCTAAGCGAGCTGTTCGGGCACGACGGGCGAATTGAGCTTATTAAATCAGAGGAAAACCTCGGCTACGGCAAGGGCAACAACCTTTGCATAGAAAAGGCTAAAAGCGACGGCTGCGACTACATCCTTATTTCAAACAACGATATTATTTTTAAAGAGGGCTGCATTGATTTGCTTCTTGATGAAATAAAAAAAAGCGGCGCCTTTATTACTTCGCCGAAGGTTTTGGGGCTTGACGGAAAGCAGCAGGTTTCTATTAAAGCCGTTAAGCCGAGCTTTAAAGAATACCTTTTGTTTTCAAACTATATTTTAGGCCACTTCGTTTCAAAGAAAAAAACGAGGGAATACTTTAAAAAAAACGCAAAAAACGTTAAGGGTGAGGTTTACTGGGCTTCGGGCGCATGCTTTATGGCGGATATGAATCAATTTGAAAAAATCGGCTTTTTTGACCCGTACACCTTCCTTTATTTTGAAGAATATATAATTAGCGAAAAGGCGGATTTGGCAGGGCTTAAAAGAATCTATGTTCCCGACGCCGAAGTAATTCACTACCACGCCGCCTCAGTTGATTCATCCTCAAAGCTTTTTACAAGGCTTGAAAACTTCAAAAGCGAATGCTATATGTTTTCAAACTATTGGGTTATCCCGAAAAAAAAGCTTAAAACAATAAGGTGTATAAGGTGCCTTGAGGTGCTTTATACCTTCACCAAAAATAAAAGGCTTAACGAGGCTTTCGCCTTTATAAAAGAAAGCCGAAGGATACTTAAATCTACACCAAGGAAAGAATAATGAAAGAAAAGTTTAAGAAAAGTCCGATATTTGTTTTATTAACTCTGGCAGTTGCGCTTGATATGCGTTTTGCCCAGATATTTAATATCAAATACTTAAATACAAACGGAATAATGACCTTGATAGTTGTTATTATTGCGGCGCTTTTGTTTTTCAATGCAATCGTTAACAACTATATTTACAATACGCTCAAGCCGTACCGTAACTATACCAACTTCTTCTTGATATTAATGGCTTTATCTATTGTCATAATCACTATTTACTCCTACAATCTGTACGGCCAGAGCTTTATAAACTATTTTTCCTGTTTCAGAATTTATTTGTATTTTATGCTGGCGGTACCGATACTGTTTATACTATCAAAACATGATGGTTTCGAGGATTTTATGAAGGTAATGATTTTCCTCACACTACTTTACATTTTCCTTTGCTTCTTCAATTCGCTTCATTTAAAATACCTCGGTCGCCTTTATTTCAAAACGCTCCAGTTCGGTATGAGAAACGGAAGGCTGAGATGCCAGATTCCCTGTACCTTTATATTTGTTCTT
The DNA here is from genome assembly GCA_900316345.1 of uncultured Eubacteriales bacterium. GTDB lineage: Bacteria > Bacillota > Clostridia > Oscillospirales > Acutalibacteraceae > Eubacterium_R. Next base: position 25,202 of record ONCR01000016.1, read on the forward strand.
CCCTATGTATTTAACAAAATGTTTACCGAAAAGCTTAAGAAAAACAAGGCTAAATGGGCGCTTATCTTTGCAGTTTTTGTAATATTTATCTACTATGTTGCAATGACGCGAATGCTTAATATGGCGTTTTACGTTTTCCTCGGCGTTTCAATCGTTCTTCTTCCGAAGGACACTAACCTCAGAAGAACAATACTTATTATATATCTTATCGTGCTTTTCGTTCTTGTTGCTTCGGGCAAAATCAACGCGGTTGTTGCATATTTCCAGGCAAGGGATACAAACCTTAACGATTCGGCGGAAGCGAGAATGAATTCAATTAAATATTTCTACGGCTTTGCTAAAAACAATCCTTTGTTCTCAATGGGCTACGTTGCGCCGACGAATTCGTATTTTATGAGCATTTTCTCGGGCCCGAAGTATTCCTTCTTCTTTGACGACGTCGGAATTATCAACGTTTTCCTTCACTACGGAATAATCGGAACAATCCCGTTTTTAATCTACGTTATAAGAATAATCTATCTTACGGTTAAAATCTATTTCATTAACAAAAGCCCGAATAAGTCATACTTTATGGGCGTTTTGATTTTCACCTCGGTTTGCCAGGTTTCGCTTTGTATGTTTGACGGTCAGCGAATTATGGGCGCCGTAATACTTTGGGCGCTGTTTGAATTTGAAGCATACCGAACGTCGCAAAAGAGCGAAAAAGAAAAGCACAAAAGAATTTCTATAAGGAGAAATAATGACAATAACACTATTCAACTGCGCGTGGACAAATCGCGGAGATGAAGCGGCTTTTCGCTCAATGATTGAAGAGCTTAGAAAAATTTATCCCGACGCACGGTTCAATCTTGTTGTTCACAGCAAAAAGTTTTTCACCCAGTTTCCGTATAGCGAGGACGTTGTTAAAATTTGCTTCATTTCGCCTATACTGAGAAGAAATTCAATAGATATTCCCCTCCTTCTTTTAAGCAGAGGAAGACTTGCAATAAGCGAAAATCTTCGCAAGCTTTGTAAAATTATTAAGGAAAGCGACTTTGTTTTTCATAACCCCGGCGGCCCCTCTATGGGCGACCTTTACCCCGCAACGCAGTACGCCAATTTTTATGAATTCATTATTACACGATTTCAAAAAAAGCCTTATCTTTTCTACGCCCCGTCAATGGGCCCGTTCAACAACAAAAAACGGAATATTTTAAGGCGATATATATTTAACGGCGCAGAGCTTATTACAACAAGAGAGCCCGTTTCGGCTGAGTATTATAAGGCGCTCGGCGCAAAAAAGGATATAACCGTAACTGCCGACAGTGCGCTTCAGCACGAATTTGATTTTGCGCCTTACGAAAAGCAGTTTGAAGAATACGATGAGCTTAAGGCTTTTCTTTCGCGCTATGATAAGGTAGTCGGCGTAACAATAGCAACATTACGTTGGCACCATATTCATAACACAGATGAAATTGAAAACCGAATTTCTTCATCTTTTTCCGCATTTGTTGATTATCTTAAAAAACGCGGCATAGGCGTTGTATTTATTCCCCAGATTTTCGGCAACGGCAAGGGCAACGATTATCCGCTTATGAAAAAATATGCAAGGGAAAACTGCTTTGTAGTTGACGACGAGCACGATTGCTTTTTTCAGCAGTATTTGATTTCAAAGCTCTACGCAGTCGTCGGGCTGAGATACCATTCCAATATCTTTTCGGCAAAGATGAAAACGCCTTTTATTTCGGTTGCCTATGAGCAAAAGATGAACGGCTTTGTTCAGCTCGCCGATTTAAACGATTACTTAATCAATATAACCGAACTCACACCTGAGCTTTTGGTTGAAAAATTTGAGCTTCTTGAAAAGAATTACGTCGAGGTTAAAAGACATCTTGAAGAGGTTTATCCCGAGCTTAAGGCAAGGTCATACAAAACAACTCTTCTTGCAAAAGAGGTTATAGATAAATATTATGGAAAAAACAGTTAGCAGTATTCAGTCAAGCGGAAAATGCGTTTTATGCGGTATGTGCAAAAGCGTTTGCCCAACAAAGGCGATAGAGCTTGTTCCGAACACCAAAAGCGGGTTTTATGAGGTTAAGCTTAACTCTTCCGCCTGTGTTTCCTGCGGCCTTTGCCTTTCCGCCTGTCCTATGGCGGAGGACGTCCGCCCGAGCGAAGATACCCTCGGCGAATACAGTGAAATTATGCTTTGCCACAGCGCAAACCCGTATGTACGGCATTCGGCAAGCTCAGGCGGAGTTATCAATTCGCTTATCCGCTGCCTTATTGAAAATAATCTAATTGACAGCGTGCTCACCGTCAGAGAAAATATCAGCAGCTATTTCGACACAGAGGTTACCGTTATCAATAAAGATAATTATACCGAGCTTCTTGATAACCCGAGGGCCTTTGCTTCGCGCTACGTAAGCGTTCCGGTTCTTGAAGCGCTTGATAAATGCGCGGGAAGAACGGCTGTAGTCGGCACACCCTGCCAGATAAAGGCGTTATCAAAATACGAAAAAAGCAAAAACGTTTTTAAAATTGCCTTCGCCTGCAGCGGAGCGGTATCCTTTTGCGCAAGCGAAATTATAAAAAAACGCCTTGCGGAAGATACATACCATATCTTTTACCGCGGAGAGGGCTGGCCCGGCTTTAATACGCTTACAAACGGAAGCAATAAAATTGAAGCCTTACATTCAAAAAGCACTTTTGAAAGAATGTATTCAAGCGAGCTTTTCAAAAACAGTGCGTGCCGCTTCTGCCCTAGCCATTTTGCCGAAAACAGCGACCTTACGCTTTTTGATTTCTGGAACGAAAGTGAAATGCAAAGCGAGCGGGAGGGCAACAGCGTTTGCGTTATAAGAACAGGCAGGGGCAAAACCTTAACGGACCTTGCGCTTAAAAACAACTATATTGAATTTGTTAAAAGCATAAGCGAGGAGGAGGCGCTTAAAACGCAGGCCTCTCCGCTGAAGAAAAAGCATAACAGGCCGTATGAAAAAATGCCGCTTAAGCTTTATTATCTTGCCTGCGGCTTTATTTTCAAAACAAGACTTTACAGAATTCTGCCGCTGAAGGCATATTCGATTTTATGTAAATTACTTGCTAAGCTTTCACGAAAGGTTTAAGATGAAAATCAGCAAAAAACAAAATTTTGTTAATTTAATAGCTAACATTTTTGCATTAATAGTTCAGTTTGCTATTAATTTTTTTGTTGTACCGAAAATCATTAAAAACCTCGGCACCGAAGCCGTCGGCTACGTTAATCTTTCAACCGATATTGTTTCTTATTTTTCAATTATTACTATAATATTCAATTCGGTTGCGGGGCGCTTCATAACCCTTGAAATAAACAAGGATAACTATAAAAAAGCAAGCGAATACATCAATTCCGTTTTGATGGCAAATACGGTAATATGCGCCGCCATTGCGCTTTTCGGCGCGTTCTTTATTCCGTTTATTGACCGCTTTTTAAACATTACCCCAAGCTATCTTGCAGAGGTAAAAATAACCTTTCTTATAACCTGGATAACATCTATCGTCAGCATTATGACCTCGGTATTTACCGTAGGCACCTTTGCAAGCAACAAGCTTAATATTAACGCCTACCGCAACATTGCCTCATACCTTGTAAGGATTGCCGTAATAATTATTCTTTTCGGTTTCTTCCCTCTCAAGGTGTATTTTCTTCCCGTTGCAACGCTCGCAAGCACGGCGTTTTTAGGCGTTGCAAACTATAATCTTACCCACAGATTTTTGCCCGAGCTTAAGATTGACCTAAGGCTTTCGCGCAAGGAATCCGTTAAGGAAATAGCCTCGGCGGGAATTTGGATGAGCTTTATTTCGCTAAGCGGAATTCTTATGCGAAACGTTGATACCGTTCTTGCCAACAAACTATTTGACCAGCAGGCGATGGGCTTTCTTTCAACCTCGCGCACTATTCCCAACGCAATTACGGCGATAGTAAACACGCTCGGAACGATATTTACGCCCACCTTCATCGCCCTTTATTCCAAAAACAGGCACAGGGAGCTGGTTGAGGAGGCAAAGACCTCAATAAGGGTTAACGGGCTTGTTCTTCTTGTTCCCGTTGCCGGCTTCATCGCCTTTTCAAAGCCGTTTTATACGCTTTGGCTCAGCGGAGTTGACGAAAAAACGATAGACCTTATTGTTGTTCTTTCGTCAATTACGGTTGTTCAGGCTTTCTTTAACGCGCAAACTATTTCGCTTTCCCAGCTCAGCGTTGTTGTTAACAAGCTTAAGCTTCCCGTTTTTGTAAGCTTCGGAATCGGCATTATTAACGTTATTGTTGAAATAGTGCTTGCAAAAACAACAAACCTCGGGGTAATAATTCTTGTTGTTCCAAGCACGGTGCTTATATGCTTAAGATATATTCTCTTCAATACCTGGTACGCGGCAAAAATAATTGACGCGAAGTTCGGCGATTTCTTTAAAACCCTGCTTCGAACAACGCTTCCGATTATTCCGCTTCTTGCAGGCTTCTACTTCGTTTCAACGCATATTGTAATCAACAGCTGGCTTAAGCTTATTGTTGCCGCATGCGTTTGCGGAGCTGTGGGGTATGCTGCGGCCGCGCTGATAGTTTTCCCGATGAAGGAAATTAAATCAATACTTTCAAAGGTTATAAAGAAGATTAAAAAATAAAAACACTGATATAAACAGGGCGGCTGAGTAAAACTCAGCCGCCTTATTGGTTATCTCAATAAATCAGAAGTTTTATGGTTTTTGTAGGGCAAGGTGCCTACACCTTGCCGCGGCACGATGTGGGCATCGTGCCCTACAATTGATACGGATAACCGACCGCGCGATTTGTTAATTGGTTTTAATCAGCTTATAATCGCGTGATTTGAGGATGCGTACTAAATCCGCGTTGGTTTTTATCGGCTCTTTTGTGATTATTCCGCCGCGCGCAAGATGCTCGGGCTTATGGAAGTCGGAGCCCGACGAAACAAGCTTGCCCGTTTTAATCGCCCATTGAAGCGCCTTATAATTGGTTTTTGCATCGCACTTGCCGTTATATATTTCAATACCGTCAATATAATCGGGATTGCACCTTAAAATATAAGGCCTGAAGGGATGGGCCTGAAAAACAAGATAGCCCTGCGCGTGCATTAACTTATAAGCCTGCTTTTCCCAAAGGCGCATAAGATTGCCCTGTTTTCTGAGCCAATCGGGCTCAATGCCGTAAATAAGATAATCCGCGCCCGTTGCATAGTGCCTCAGCTCCATACCGAATAAAACCGAAAAATCCTCGGTTTCATATTTCTTCATCTCCGCATATGACGAAATGTAAAAATCAACAAATTTCTGCGGTTTGAAATAGTTTTTATCGCCAAAAGTAAGGGGGCTGTAATGCTCGGTTACAACTATGCCCGAATAGCCTTTTTCCTTATACATTTCAACAATATCCTTCGGGTGAACCCTTCCGCATTGGCTTACCATATTAGTATGGCAATGGAGCTCGTACTTATATTCCTTCATCTGCATAGCGTCCTTCTGTAAATTTCCCTGACGTCGTTTTCGTCAAACGAAACGGGATTGGTTTTAAGCTTTTCAACGTTTACCTCTTTAACGAATTCATCAAGCCTGCTCTCCTCAATTACGGGCTGTTCAAGGTTGAATTCATCCAAAACGGCGTTAAATATTTTAAGCCCGTCCTCGGCCTTTTTTCCGCCCATCACCTTTGAAAATGAGGTGAAAAGCTCACAGGGATAATCCCCTTCAAGCATATATTCATAAATTTTTGAAAGCAAAACGGCAACCGAATGGCCGTGAGAGGTATTGCAATTCATTGTTATATTGTAACAAAGCGCATGGGGAGCAACCGTTCCGGTAATATTAATCGCCTTGCCGCCGTAATACGATGCCCAAAGCATTCCCCTGTTTCCGCTTTTTGTATTGTTAATATATCCGTCCCTGTTTTCAAAAAAGAGCCTGATTGATTTTTCGGCATATTCCCTGCTTTCGGCGTTTGCTTTTGTGCTCCAATAGCTTTCTATTGAATGGCAAAGCGCGTCAAGGCAGGTTGCCTTTCGCTGATAGAGCGGAAGCGTTTCAAGCAGACTTTCGTCAAACAAAACGTAATCGGGGATAAAATCAAGGCTGTGAACGCTGTACTTATGAACCTCGTTAAGATAGAAAACCGAGGTTTTGGTCGCCTCGCTGCCCGTCCCTGCCGTTGTCGGAATAAACAGCGCCTTGATACCGTTATTTTCAATTTTGCCGTAAAGCGCGGCTTTTTCATCGTTGTTGGTTAAAATACGAATCATTTTTGCGCTGTCCATCGGGCTTCCGCCGCCTGCGCCGATAATAAAATCGCAGCCCTCGGATTTAAACAGCTTCGCCGCCGTAACCATATCGTCAAAGCGCGGATTGGGGCGGATATTATCAAAAACAACAATATTAAATTGTTTTAAATATTTAAAAACGTTTGATTTTTGAAAGCTTTTACCGCAGCAAACAAAAGGCTTTTGAACGCCGTTTTGCTCAAAAACCTTTTTAATTTCATTAACGTCTTTTAAAAAATACTGATTAGTCGGCATTGATTATCCACTCATGCTCCTTATCGTTAATACGGGTTTTATCCCACGGGTCGCCGTCAAGATGACGTATAAGCCAAACGTAATACATCTCATAGCAAGGCGCCGTTACCTGCTGATGAGCGTTGCCGCCCCTTATACAAAGGCAGGTTCCGTTTTCGGTTTTATAAGGCGTATCGCCTTCAAAGCCTGCGCCGAAGCCCTGCGAGGGGTTAAACTGATAATAGTAAAGCTCGGGCTGAGGATGATAATGCGGAGGATAGGAGGACCATCTGCCCGGCTGATTGAAAACCTCGCCCATAACCATATTTGAATAAGGCGCGTTATCAAGGTCAAACATAGTTGAAACTATACGGTAACCCGTGCCTTCCCACTGTCCTTTGCCGAAATGCTGGTAAAGGCAGTTGTCGGGATTATAAAACTGCGGTTCCCACACCTTTTCGTTATCCGTCATCTGAACAAGCACCTCGCTGTTTTCAAGGGCTTCAACAGAAGCCGCCGTACCGTGGGAAAAATGAACAGCATAGGGCGTTTTTTGGAACGGGTTTTCCCTTTCGCAGGTTTCGTCAATCTTATCGCCTACGCAAAAGCGAACCTTACCCGAAAGAAGAAGGATAGCCGTTTCGTTTTCCTTCTCGTTAAATTCAAGCCTTTCGCCTTTCTTTAATTTTTTAACGTAAATATCCATAAGCATATCGGAATTTACGCCGTTCATTTCGCAAAGAATCTTTTTTCCGTTTTCGTCATATTCGGGTTTGTAAAGCATAATTATTCCTCCGTAGGTTTAAGGTTCTTAAGGCTGAAATCGATTATCGGCGCAGAGTGAGTAAGCGCTCCGCAGGAAACGAAGTCAACGCCGGTTGCGGCTATTGATTTAAGCCTTTCTTTGGTAACGTTTCCGCTGCATTCGGTTTGCGCCCTGCCGTTAATAAGCTCAACGGCCTTCTTCATCGTTTCGTTATCCATATTATCAAGCATAATAATATCCGCGCCTGCCTCTACGGCTTCCTTAACCTGGTCAAGCGTTTCGGTTTCAATTTCAATTTTGCGTACAAACGGAGCGTAGTCCCTTGCCATTTCAATTGCCTTTGTTATTGAGCCCGCAGCGCCGATATGGTTATCCTTAAGAAGAACGCCGTCCGAAAGGTTATAGCGGTGGTTAGTACCTCCGCCTACCTTAACGGCGTGCTTTTCAAAGGGGCGCATATTCGGGGTTGTTTTTCTTGTATCAAGAAGAACGGTTTTAAGCCCTTCAAGCTCGTCGGCATACTCCCTTGTCATGGTTGCGATTCCGCTCATACGCTGAAGATAGTTAAGCGCTGTTCTTTCGCCAGTAAGAAGCGCCTTAATATCTCCGTAAACAACGCCGATAAGCGTTCCCTTTTCTACCCTGTCGCCATCCTTGAATTCGGTTTCAAAGCGGCTGTTTTCATCAAGCAGCTTAAACGCTCTTTCAAAAACGTCAAGGCCGCAGAGAACTCCGTTTTGCTTACAGATAAGCTCCGCCCTGCCCTGACGGTTTTCGGGCATTACGGCGTTGGTTGAAACGTCCTCGGAGGTTATATCCTCTTTAAGCGTGTTGATAATATAATCATCAACGTTAATCTTCATCGTTACACCATTTATCATAAAAGGCTTCGTCCTTTCTTTTTATTTCAGCCATAATAATATCGCGGAATTCCTTTTCGCGCTCCGCTTTTTCGGGGTAAGAGGCAAGGTCAACGGGCGGTATATTATCGTCCTTTTTGCTTTTATCGGAAGCGATAACGTCCGCGGCTCTTTTTGAAAATACAAGGCTTTCAAGAAGCGAATTTGAAGCAAGGCGGTTTTTGCCGTGAACGCCGTTGCAGGCCGTTTCGCCTACCGCATAAAGATATTTCATTGAGGTTGCGCCGTTGATATCCGTTTTAACGCCGCCCATCATATAGTGCTGGGCAGGGGTTACGGGAACCTTGTCCTTAGTTATATCATAGCCCTCAGCCCTGCATTCCTCAAATATGTTAGGAAAGCGCTTTGCCGCCTCCTCGCTTGTCATATTGGGAAGGGTTAAATAAACGTGGTCGGTTTTAAACTTTTTCATCTCCTCAACGATGGCGTTTGTAACAACGTCCCTCGGCTGAAGCTCGTCGGTAAAGCGCTCGCCGTTTTCGTTAAGAAGAATTGCACCTTCGCCCCTTACGCTTTCGCTTATAAGAAAGCGCCTGCCCTCGTTTTTGGAATAAAGGGTTGTAGGGTGAATTTGAATATAGTTCATATCCTTAAGCTCAACGCCGTGCTTAAGACTTAATGCAAAGGCGTCGCCCGTAATATGCGAATAGTTGGTTGAATTTTTGAAAAGGCCGCCTATTCCGCCGGTTGCAAGAATAACATCATGGGCAATAATCGCGCCCATTTCGCCGTATTCATCCTCGCATACAATGCCGTAGCATACGTTATCCCTTTCAATAAAATCAATCATCGTTGTTCGGGTAACGAACGTAATATTCTTCCTCGTTTTTGATATGGCCAGAAGGTTTTCGGTAATCTCTTTTCCCGTTTCGTCCTTATGGTGAAGAATACGGTTTTGCCTGTGAGCGCCCTCACGCGTGTAATCGTATTTACCGTCGCCTCCGACGTCAAACTTAACGCCTAAATCAATAAGCGTCTGAATTATTTCCGGCGAGGATTCAATCATAACCCTTACGGCTTCGGGGTCGTTTTCAAAATGCCCCGCCTTCATAGTATCCTCAAAATAACAGGTAAAATCGCTTACGTCCTTTAAAACGCAAACGCCGCCCTGCGCAAGGAAGGAATCGCATTCGTCAAGCTTTTCCTTTGTTATTACAAGAACCTCCTTGTAATTTGGAATACAAAGCGCGGCAAAAAGACCCGCAACGCCCGAGCCGACTATAACAACGTCTGTTTTAATATACTCTCTTTTCATATGCAGTACCAAAATCTTTAAGATATAGTTAGTAATAATATATAATTATTTTATAATATTGTCAAGATTAATATTGAGTTTAAGAACATCTGTTTTAACAATAAAATTTAAAAATGATTTTATAATGTTTTTTATTGACAAACGCGTAATAATATGTTACCTTTTTGTTACAAAAAAATATACCGATATTTTGAACGGTTTTAATCATTCAAAGCGTAAATACTAAATATAGTATTAAATGCATATAAAACTCGCCTATTTTGTAATTTTTAAAAAATTACATTTCGGATAAAATAAGCGGCTATATGTTTATTTCGGGCGGCAGTTTTGCTATAATGTTTACTGTGTATTTCTATGCACGGCAAAATATGAGTTTAATACCTTTTATATAGAAAAACCCAAATCAGGGGGCAGGAATTTTGGAAAATTTTGTTATTACCGGCGGCAAGGAACTGTTCGGAGAGGTTAATATCAGCGGAGCTAAAAACGCCGCCGTTGCTATTATCCCTGCGGCGATACTCGCCAACGACGTTGTAAGAATTGAAAACATACCTCAAATCAGCGATGTTCAGCTTATAATTGAAATTCTTGATACGATGGGCGCAAAAGTCCGCCTTATCAGGAAGGATACAATTGAAATAGATACCTCAAACATAAGCTATCAGAGCGTTCCGTATGAGCTTACCTCTCACTTCAGGGCAAGCTATTACCTTATCGGCGCGATGCTCGGCAGGTTCAAGAAGGCGGAGGTTGCAATGCCCGGCGGCTGTAACTTCGGCGTAAGGCCTATTGACCTTCATATCAAGGGCTTTAAAATGCTCGGCGCGGACGTTGATATGGTTGACGGAATGGTTGTTGCAAGCGCCGATAAGCTTGTAGGCGCTTCGGTTTATATGGACCAGGTTTCGGTTGGCGCAACGATAAACGTTATGCTTGCGGCAGTGCTTGCAAGGGGCTTAACGATAATTGAAAACGCTGCAAAGGAACCGCATATAGTTGACCTTGCAAACTTCCTTAACTCAATGGGCGCCGACGTAAGGGGCGCCGGAACGGACGTTATTAAAATCCGCGGCGTTGAAAAAATGCACGGCTGTACCTATTCAATTATTCCTGACCAGATTGAAGCAGGAACATATATGGTTGCGGCCGCGGCTTGCGGCGGCGACGTTCTTGTTAAAAACGTAATTCCCAAGCACCTTGAATCAATCAGCGCAAAGCTTATTGAGGCAGGG
>ONCR01000078.1 GCA_900316345.1 uncultured Eubacteriales bacterium
TTGAGGTGATGAAAAAATGCGAAAATTTATTATTAAAAGATTACTTCTTTCAATAGTAATTCTTTTCTTTGTAGCATTTATAATCTATACGTTAATGCGTTGCCTCCCAACCTCGTATATCGAAGCTATGGCCCGTCAGAAATCTATGCAGCCGGGCTCAAAAAGCTTTGAGGAATGGATGCAGCAATTAACAGCTATGTATAATATGGATAAAGGAATCATTCCCGGCTTCTTTGCATGGATTGGCAGTATGTTCAGAGGCGATTTCGGAGATAGCTGGAAATGGACCGTTCCCGTAATAGAAAAATTCAACGATACCGTTTGGCTTTCCTTTGTTATGGGTGTAATTTCGTTCTTCTTTGAAATTATAATCGCTATCCCGCTTGGAATTATTGCTGCAACTAAACAGTATTCAAAGGCTGATTATATTATTTCGGTAATTGCATTAGCGGGTATATCATTACCAACGTTTTTCTTTGCGTCGTTGCTGAAGCTTGTATTTTCGGTAAAGCTCGGTTGGTTTGACCTCTTCGGATTAGTTGGAAGAAATTACGAGCAGCTTTCAGCGATGGGCCAGTTCTTCGATAAAGCGCAGCATCTTGTTTTGCCGATAATAACTCTTGTTGTTGTCAGTATGGGTTCGCTTATGCGTTATACAAGAACAAATATGCTTGAGGTACTTAACGCCGATTACATCAGGACTGCGCGCGCAAAGGGCCTTTCAGAACGCAGGGTAATCTATCATCACGCTTTCAGAAACACTCTTATCCCTATTGTAACTATAGTAGGCGGATCGCTTCCCGGATTGTTCGCAGGCGCTCTTATTACTGAAACGCTTTATGCTCTTCCGGGTATAGGCTACACTTCGTACGAATCAATGGTATCAGGCGATATACCGTTCTCTATGTTTTATTTAGTATTTATGGCAGTATTAACACTTCTCGGCAACCTTATTTCGGATATTCTTTATGCCGTTGTTGACCCGAGAGTAAGAATCTCGTAGAAAGGGGGAATAGTTTGATGGATGAAAAGTTAAATAACACTCCAAAAACAGAGGAAAAAACCGAAAATTATTCCCTTAACGATGACCGCCGAGTTAAGGTTCTTTCTCCCGGTGCTCTCGTTGCAAAGCGTTTTTTCAGAAACCGACTTGCAGTAACGGGTCTGATAATCCTTTTTGCTATGTTTATATTCTCGTTCGTCGGCGGACTTGTTACGCCCTATAAGCAGGACCAAAAGTTTTACAGAACCGAAGGTCAGGCAAAGGATTACGCAGGCGTTATTTATAACGATGAATTCCGTTATTATGCTGTTGACGGAAACGATTTTACCGGTGCCGTTCAGGCGCAAACTCTTCTTCATTTTATGCGTGGAGAAAACAGTTTCACGTATAATGCGGTAAAATATAAAATCGACAGAGTTTCTGATGATTACTATACAGTAACCTCAGCAGATAAATTAATAGGCATTGCAAGTAAATTCCTTGTAACCTCATCAATTTCAAACGACGTCTTTTCATTTGATTTTACCTATGCTGCGCTTGAAGCGTTTGCTAATAAGTCAAACAAATTTAACGCTGACGGTTCAGAGTTTAAAATGGATGCCGAAGGTATCATTTTTGATAATGACGGTAATGAGTATGCTTATGTAAGCAAATACATTGTTAAAGCGATAATGAACGATGTGTTTTTTACACGCGATTTTAAAAATGAACTTATCTCCGCTATTGAAGCAGGTGAAAAATCCTTTAAATATAGCGATGATAAGGGTGTAAATGCTGAATACATTCTTTCCTTTGACGCAGCTAAAAACATAACAAACGTTAAGCAGGAAATACCAACAACGGTATTCGATACTTATTCAAGTCCTTCTAAAAAGCATTGGCTCGGTACGGACCGTAACGGTATGGATATGCTAACCCGTCTTATGTACGGTGGCCGTGTATCTCTTATTATCGGCTTTATCGTAGTTATTATCGAAACCGTGCTCGGCGTAATTCTTGGCGGTATTTCGGGATATTTCGGCGGATGGATTGATAATCTTATTATGCGTATAGTAGATATTTTCTACTGTATCCCTATGATGCCTATCGTAATTATTCTCGGTGCGGCAATGGACGCTGCAAACCTTGACAGTAAAATACGAATGCTGTATCTTATGTTGATTTTGGGCTTCCTCGGCTGGCCGGGTATAGCCCGTATGGTACGCGGTCAGATACTCTCGCTTCGTGAGCAGGAATTTATGACGGCGACCGAAGCCTGCGGCATATCCGTTCCGAGAAGAATATTCAAACACTTAATCCCTAATGTTATCCCTCAGCTTATTGTTATTATGACGATGGGGCTTGGTAATACGATTATTATGGAGGCTACGCTTTCATTCCTCGGCCTTGGCGTTCGTTTCCCGTTCGCTTCCTGGGGTAATATTATCAACGACGTTAACGATACGTTTGTACTTACAAATTACTGGTTCATCTGGATTCCTGCAGGCGTTCTTCTTCTTGCAACCGTTCTCGCTTTCAATATCGTTGGCGACGGCTTAAGAGATGCGTTTGACCCGAAGATGAAGCGATAAGGAGGTGCGGAATAATGGCAAAAGAAAAAAACAACGGCTATCTTTCCGCCCGTGATTCACGAAGAATTTCAAAGGAAAACAGAAAGATAACCAAGAAGTACGAAAAACAGCATAAGCGCAAAAACGTTCCCGAAAAGGAATATTTAACCGAAATGAAAAATGCTGCAAACGCTCTTGAAATTGATGATTTACACACATATTTCTTTACCGATATAGGAACCTCAAAGGCTGTTGACGGCGTTACGTTTGACGTGCCTCAGGGTAAAACAGTCGGCGTTGTTGGCGAAAGCGGCTGCGGTAAATCCGTTACCTCGCTTTCCATTATGCAGCTTCTTCAGCGCCCTACGGGCCAGATTGTAAGCGGAAATATCCGCCTTAACCTCGGCGACAAGGCTTATGATATTACCAAAACGCCTACAGAGGTTATGCAAAAGCTTCGCGGAAACTTTATGTCAATGATTTTCCAGGAGCCTATGACAAGCCTTAACCCCGTATTCCGTATCGGTGCCCAGATTGACGAAGTAATCGAGCTTCACGACGGTAAGGGCAAAACAAAAGAGGATATTAAGGCAAGAACAATCGAGCTTCTTGAAATGGTTGGTATCGCCAATAGCGAGGGCGTTTATAAAATGTTCCCTCACGAACTTTCGGGCGGTATGCGCCAAAGAGTAATGATTGCTATGGCGCTTGCGTGCAACCCGAAGCTTATCATTGCCGATGAGCCAACAACAGCGCTTGACGTTACTATTCAGGCTCAGATTCTTGACCTTCTTCGTAATCTTAAGGATAAGATTAATTCCTCAATTATGATTATTACTCATGACCTCGGCGTTATTGCCGAAATGGCGGATTACGTTGTTGTTATGTATGCCGGCCGCGTTGTTGAAAAGGGAACTGCACAGGAAATTTTTGCTAACCCGTCGCACCCTTATACAATCGGCCTTATGGCTTCAAAACCCGTAGTAGGCAAGAGCGTTGATAAGCTCTATTCAATCCCCGGTAAGGTTCCGAATCCGATTAATATGCCTAACTACTGCTATTTTAAGGATAGATGCGAAATGCAGCTTGATTGCTGTAAGGGCGACTATCCGTGCGAAATCAGCTTATCCCCGACTCATAAGGTAAGCTGCTACCGCTACTATGAAGAAAATAAGGAGGGAAGTAAGGATGAGTAAAAACGATAAGCTCAAAATTGATAATAACTTCACTCCTGTAGAGTATGATCCTCAGTATATTCTTCAGGTTAACGCTCTTAAAAAGTATTTCCCGATTAAGGACGGTATGATTGCCAAAACAGTCGGCTATGTAAAGGCCGTTGACGGCGTAACCTTTAACCTTAAACGCGGAACAACTATGGGCCTTGTTGGCGAATCCGGTTGCGGTAAAACCACAACGGGACGAACGATTCTTCGCCTTTCGGGCGAAAAGACAGGCGGCCAGGTGCTTTTCAACGGTAAAGAGGTTTATGACCTTTCTAATAAAGAAATGCACGATATGAGAACAAAAATGCAGATTATTTTCCAGGACCCGTTCTCATCTCTTTCCCCAAGAATGCCTGTCGGCGAAATTATCGGCGAGGCTGTAAGGGAGCACAAGCTTGTTGAAAAGGCTGAATTTAACGATTATATTGATAAGATTATGGATAACTGCGGCCTCCAGCCATTCCATAAGGACAGGTATCCTCACGAATTTTCGGGCGGTCAGCGCCAGCGTATCTGTATTGCAAGAGCGCTTGCCCTTAATCCTGAATTCGTAGTATGCGACGAGCCCGTTTCGGCCCTTGACGTATCAATTCAGGCGCAGATTATCAATCTTCTTCGCGATCTTCAGGAAAAATTCAGCTTAACCTATCTCTTCATTTCGCATGACCTTTCGGTTGTTGAGCATATTTCCGATACCGTAGGCGTTATGTATCTCGGCAATCTTGTTGAGTATGGTAAGACTGCGGATATCTTTAAAAATCCTCTTCATCCTTATACCAAGGCTCTTTTCTCGGCAATTCCGATTCCCGACCCGACGGTAAAGATGAAGAGAATAGTTCTTGAAGGCTCAATTCCTTCGCCGGCTAATCCGCCCGAGGGCTGTAAGTTCCATACCCGTTGCGCTAACTGTATGGAAATCTGTAAGCACGAGGTTCCGCAGCAAAAGGAAATCGAGCCCGGCCACTATGTTGTTTGTCATTTGTATGACGACGTTAAAACAGAGGCATAATTATGGCTAAAAACAAAAAGAAGTACGATGACGATGACGGCAGAACGATTGCTGATATGAGCGATATCTCGAGAACTCCGATTTTAGTTCCTCAGCTTGATAAGCTTTCGGGGAGAAATGAAGAAAATAACGAGAACGAAGAAAAAACAGAAAACGAATTTAAAATTGAAATGACGGGCGATGAACGCCGCGCTTATATAGGCGGCGCGCTCGGCGCAGCTCTTGCCATCGGTTCTGTTTTCGCTGTCGCAGGCTTCATTTTCATCTTCATCATGACAAGGCTTCACTAATTATAAGACGGGATGTTATTCAGGCGAGGTGCGGTAACCTTCATTATCGCACTTCATCTTTATTAACATCCCGTTAATTCTTTTATTTCACCGTTGACATTATTATATCAGGGTATTATAATATAGTTGATTAACAGAGTTAATTAATTAAAAGAGAGGTGTTTTTGTGCTTAAGCTTAACCAAAACGAAAGAATTCTTGAAATCCTTTTAAACGGTAAGGTTATCTTTTCAGTAGACCCTTATAAGCCGGCTCCGCTTGAAATAGGAAAGGGAGAGAATTTTTATTCAATGAGCCACGGCTCGTTTAAAATTAAAGAGAATATAAGCCAAAGAATTCGTGTAAAAATTACCGAGGCTAAGGCAGACGGTAACTGCGCGCTGATTAAAACAAATTACGGAACTCTTACGCTGACTGTTGAAGAGGACAGACGAATTAAAGTTGATTTTGAGGGCTTTGACGGCTATAACAGAATGTGGCTTACGCTTCCTTCAAATAAGGATGAATTCGTTTACGGCAGCGGCGAGGTTTTCAGCGAATTTAACCTTAAAGGAAAGCACGCTAACATCTGGGTTGCGGAGCATATCAACGCTCTTCAGATAGGCAAGAAGCTTGTTAAGCAGGTTGTAGGAATTAAAAACGCAACCAAATCTCAGGCGTTTAAGAAATACGAAACCTATTATGCTCAGCCGACCTTTATCAGCTCTGAAAAATTTTTCTTCCATTCGCTAACTACCGCGAGGGCAGAGTTTGATTTTACAAAGGACGAAGCAACTGTTGTTAAAACTGATGAAATAGCGCCGTTTTATATAGGCTTCGGCGAAAGCTTTGAAGATTTGATGAACAATCTTACCTCGATTCTGGGCCGCCAGCCGGAACTTCCCGATTGGGTATATGACGGCCACATACTCGGTATCCAGGGCGGAACCGATATTATGATGAGCAAGATTGATACAGCCGTAAGCCACGGCATTCCCGTTAACGGTGCCTGGATTCAGGACTGGGAGGGGAGGCGAGTTACCGCAGTAGGTAAACAGCTTTTCTGGAACTGGGAATGGGATAAGGAGCTTTATCCCGGCCTTGACGAAAAAATCAGGGAGCTTCGCGAAAAGGGAATTAAGGTTCTCGGCTATATCAATCCCTTTCTTGCGGTTGAAAAGCCGTTATATAAGGAAGCAAGCGAAAAGGGCTATACGGTTAAGAATAAGGACGGAGAGGATTATTATGTAACAATAACAACCTTCCCGGCAGCTATGATTGACTTAACTAATCCCAAAGCTTGGGAATGGATTAAGGGCATTATTAAAAAGAATATGATTGATTTTGGACTTGCAGGCTGGATGGCTGATTTCGGCGAATATCTTCCAACCGACTGCGTGCTTTACAGCGGCGAGGACCCTGAGCTTGTTCATAATACCTGGCCTGCCCGCTGGGCGCAGGTTAACCGCGAAGCAGTTGAAGAAGCGGGCAAGCTCGGTGAGATTATGTTCTTTACTCGCGCAGGCTATTCAAATACGCCGCGCTATTCAACAATGATGTGGTGCGGCGATAACCATACCGATTTTTCAATCGATTTCGGCCTTCCGAGCGTTATACCCGCAATGCTCAGCCTTTCCTGTTGCGGCTTCGGCCTTTCCCATAGCGATGTAGGCGGCTATACCTCGTTCTTTAATCTGAAAAGAAGCGAGGAACTCTATATGCGTTGGTGCGAAATGAACGCCTTTACCCCTGTTTTAAGAGGACACGAGGGCTTGAATCCCGATTTGAACGCGCAGCACGATGCAAGCGAAGAGGTATTGAAGCATAATGCAAAAATGGCTAAAATTCATAAGGAACTTAAGCCTTACATTAAAGCAGCGGTTAAAGAAAATGCTGAAAAAGGCCTTGCTGTTATACGTCCTCTTTTCTTCCATTACGATGAAAAGGAAGCTTTTGAAGAGGCGCATGAATACCTTTTAGGCCGCGACGTTCTTGTTGCTCCCGTTATAAGGCCGAAAGCTGTTAGCCGTGAGGTTTATCTCCCTAAAGACGAATGGGTTCATCTTTGGAGCGGCAAGGAATACAGCGGCGGAAGGGTAACCGTACCCGCTCCGCTCGGCGAGCCTCCCGTATTTGTAAGAAAAGGCTCTGACGTTTTAAACTTAATTAAAAAATAATATTCTTAGGAGGAATAATTATGAAATACTTTTTAGACAGCGCTAAAATTGATGAAATCCGCGAGGCATATGACACCTTCGGAATTGACGGCGTAACAACAAATCCGAACCACATTATGAATTCGGGTAAACCCTTCTATACCGTAATCGGCGAGCTTGCCGAGTTCGTTAAGGAAAAGGGAATTGAAGGCTGGGATACCTTCCCGATTTCAGTTGAAATCAACCCTCATCTTGACAATGCTGACGAGATGGTTGAAATGGGCAAGAAGATTGCCGCTATGAGCAAGAGCTTTGTTATTAAAATCCCTTGCACCGATGCAGGTATTGCCGCTGCACGCAGGCTTGAAAAGGAAGGCGTAAGAACAAATCTTACCCTCGTTTTCTCTCCCTCACAGGCTATTATCGCAGCAAAGAACCATTCTCTTTTCGTTTCTCCCTTCATCGGCTGGAAGGAAAACAGCGGCGAAGACTGCGCACAGTATATCCAGGATATCGTAACTATTTATGAAAACTACGGCTATTTCGGCAAAACACAGATTATCTGCGCCGCAGTAAGAAACGGTAAGCAGTTTGTTGACTGTGCCGTTGCAGGCGCCGATATCGTTACCGCAGGCCTTCAGGTTTATAAGGACAGCTTCTATATAGTTAAAAAGCACGATGATAAGGTTTATTGCTCTGACCTTAATAAGGCTCAGGTTGCAAAGCTTGAAGCCGCAGGCGCAATCGGCGTTGAAACAAATATCGACGTTGCAAAAAACGCAGACGTTATCATTACCATGGTTCCCAAATCAGAGCACGTTAAGGCTGTTTATACAGAGCTTCTTCCTTATATTGACGAAACAAAGATTTGTATTGATATGAGCACTATCGACCCCTCTGTTTCGGTTGAGGTTTCAAAGATGATTAAAGCAAAGGGTGCTCAGTTTGCTGACGCTCCCGTAGTTAAGTCAAAGCCGGCAGCCATCGCCGGTAAGCTCGGCATCTATGCAGGCTGTGACGAGGAATTATATCCGGTAATTAAGCCGATTTTAAGCTATATGGGCGAAAATATTATCTATATGGGCGAAAACGGTAAGGGTCTTGTTATGAAGATTTGCCACAATACTCTTGCCGCTGAAATTCAGAACGGCGTTAATGAAACGCTTAACCTTGCTGTAAAATTCGGCGTTTCTGTTGAGGATTTTGCAAAGGCTATCGCTATCGGCGGCGCACAGAATTTCTATCTTGACGGTCAGTGGAAAAATCTTGAGGCTGAAAACTACACAACAGCCTTCTCGCTTGAAAACGAGCATAAGGATTTAGGCATTTGTCAGCGCCTTGCGGCTGAGGCTGATTTTACAATGCCCGGTCTTGAAAACGCAAAAAGGATTTACGATATCGGCCTTGAAGCAGGTATCGGCAAGGACGACTGGCGTTCAACCTATAAAATTGTAAGAGGCGATTATAATGCTTAACCGTCTTAATGAGGTTAACGATGTAAAGGTATATTCGGTATCTGACTCTGAATTTGCAAGCTACGGAAGAATTGTTAACGGTTATGATTTTTCGGAGCTTGCGGCATATATGGAGCTGCATACGGAAATACCCGAGGTAGGGAATATCTATCATCCGAGCATTGCAGAAATGGAAAAAACCGCCGTATGTGCGGACGTTCAAAGAACGCTTTACGGCGATTTACCGATTCAGGTTGGTTATTGCAACGGAAGAAATACAACCTATAACGGTTTTGAATTTCATAAGGGAAGCGAAATAAATATAGCTGTTACGGATTTTATGCTTGTTCTCGGCCACAGGTGGGAAATTGATGAGAATAATTGCTTCTACGTCGGCAATGAAAAGGTATTCTTTGTTCCGAAGGGAACGGCTATTGAAATGTATCAGACCACGCTTCATCTTTCACCCTGCAGAACCTGCGATGAGGGCTTTAAGGATATAGTAATTCTCCCTCGCGGAACAAATACGCCGCTAAATGAAAAGGAGCGAAATGCAGACCCTGAAAGCGCGCTTCTCCTTCAGCGTAATAAGTGGGTAATTGCCCATAAAGACAGAGAGCCGCTTGTAAAGCAGGGAGCCTTTACAGGATTAATCGGAGAAAACAAAAAGCTTAAGTATTAGGAGATAACAATGTCATTTAATTTAATGTATGTTCCTATCGGTGTGCCTACCTTTCACCTTGAAAGCGCACAGAAGGAATTTGATAAATCGGCAGAGCTTTTAAAAAGCATAGATTCAGCTGTTGATGTACCCGAAGAAATGCTTTTAAGTATTGACAAGCTTAATACCTTTACAGCTGATAAGCGTCCCGATTTAGTTATTGTTCAAAACGTAACCTTTGCAAACGGCGCTTATATTTCGGAGGTGCTTCGCAAAACCGATTGCCCCGTATTGCTTTGGACGCTTAGAGAGCCTGTAATTGACGGAACAAGGCTTCGCCTTAATTCGCTTACGGGCGCATATTCGGCGGCAAACGCGCTTCACGCTTTTAACAGGCCTTTTGAATACATATTCGGCTCAGCCGATGAAGAAAAGGTAATTGCCAAAGTTAAGGCAACCGTTACGGCGGCAAAGCTCAAAAAAGCCTTAAAGTCGCTTAATATCGCCCAGGTTGGTCATACTCCGCAGGGCTTCGGCTTCGGCCGTGCTCTTGATTCTGAAATGCTTACAACCTTTGGCGCAGGCCTTGTTTCTGTTGAAGCAAGGGAACTTATCGACAAGGCAAAAGCCTTTACAGACGACGATATTAAAGCTTACCTTGAAGACGCTAAAACAAGAATTAACGGGCTTGAAAATATCAGCGATAATAATGTTCTTGATTTCGCAAGACTTTACAGAGCGTATGACGAATTCGTTAAGGAAAACAATATCGGCGCGCTTTCATCGCGCTGCTGGCCCGATTTCTTTACCGCCTTCGGAACTCCCGTATGCTCCGTTCTCGGTATTCTTAACGACCTCGGCGTTTCTTCCGCCTGCGAAGCTGATACCTACGGAGCGCTTTCAATGTTTATATGCTCATTCTTAACGGGAAAATCTGCTTTCTTCGGTGACCCCGTTTCAATGAATGAGGAAGAGAGAACCGTTACCTTCTGGCATTGCGGTATGGCTCCGTGTTCGCTTGCACGCGAGGATACGGGTGCCTGTGCAGGTCTTCACTGTAACCGTAAAATCGGCCCCACGCTTGAATTCGGCTGTAAGGCAGAGCCGGAGGTTACTATTTTCCGCGTTGGCAAAAAGGCTGACGGCAGCTTCCGCTTCTTCGTTTCAAAAGGCGAGGCGGTTGATAAGCCTCAGCAGTTCTACGGAACGTCAATCGTTGTTAAAACAGATTCGCCGTCAGAGGAGGTTATCAACAGCTCTGTTAAAGACGGTTGGGAACCGCATTTTGCAGTTGCAATGGGCAACATAGAAGAGGAGCTTAAAGCTCTTGGAAATATGCTTGGTATAGAGGTAATTTCTTACTGATGATTGGCATTGAAGACATACTGTTTTTAGTTATAGTTTTTGTATCAAGCGTTATTCAGAGCATTACCGGCTTTGCCGGTACGGTTCTTGCGATGCCGTTTTCAATAATGCTTGTAGGTTATAATACGGCGAAGCCTATTCTGAACGTTCTCGGAATAGTGCTTTCGCTCGGCGTTATAGGCTTAAACCATAAGTCGCTTAACAAAAAGGAATTCGGCAAAATAATTGCAATTATGCTTGTCGGAATGGTAGCCGGCTATTATATTACTACTCATTTTGACCTTAATCCCGGGCTTCTTTACAAGGTGCTCGGCGGAATCGTTCTTCTTTTTATGTCGATAGGCGTGTTCAACACCTTTTCGGAAAAATTCAGAAAAAAGAAAAAGGAAACAAATGAAAAAACGAGCTTTCTTGCCTATCTTGTTCTTGTAATCGCAGGCGTTGTTCACGGAATGTTCGTTTGCGGCGGACCTCTTCTTGTAGTTTATGCGTCCGAAAAGATTAAAGGAAGGGATGAATTTAGGGTAACCGTTTCGGCCGTATGGGCCGTTCTTAATTCGATTATCCTTTTCAGCGACGTCAGGGCGGGACTTTTTGTTCCTAAAACCTCAATGCTATTGATTATCTGTATAGCTCTTCTGTTCGGAGCGCTTTGGGTAGGTAATATACTGTTCAGGCATATAAACAAAAAATGGTTTATGATTATAACGTACGTTTTAATGGGAATCAGCGGAATATCGCTGCTCGTGAAATAAGGAGATAAAATGGCTAAGGGCTTAAATTTACAGCTTGTTAAAAGTGAAAATCGCTCTCTCGTTTTATATCTTCTGAACAGCGAGGGCAGTATGAGCCGAAAGCAGATTTCAGCTCGCCTCGGCTTAACGCCTGCCGCCGTAACAAAAATCTGTTCTCAGCTAATAGAATCAGGCCTTGTTGAGGAAAAAGGAGAGGCCTTTGAGCACGGGCGTTCGGGAAGAAGGGAAATTCTTCTTTCCCTAAAGCTCGCGGATAAGGCTGTTTTGGGAATTAACGCCGAAAAGGACGTTATAACTCTTTCTGTTTCCTCGCTTGACGGAACGCTTATCAAATTAAAGCAAATCCCGTTTTCGGATGACGTTGAAGCTGTAATCTCTCAAGCCGCAGCCTTTAAAAATAAATTCAAAACCGCATCGCTTATCGGGGCAGGGGTTTGCGTTATCGGTTCGGTTGATGAGGACGATTTCGGAATCTGGAAGGATAAGCGGCTTAAGGAAAAGCTTGAAAATGCTCTTAACCTTCCGGTTGTTATTGAAAACAACGTTAAAGCCTTTGCCGAAAGCGAGCTGATTTACGGAAAGCTTAAAAACCCTAATTCAATTCTGTTCCTGAAATGGGGGCCGGGCCTCGGCTCCGCTATCGTTGCCAACGGCAAGGTTTTCAGCGGAAGCGACAGCTCGGTTGCCGAAATCGGGCATTATATTGTTAACGCCGGCGGCGTTAAGTGCCGCTGCGGACGCTTCGGCTGCCTTGAAACAGAGGCAAGCGAGAACGCGATTCTAAACGAGGTTAATTCGGATAAACCACTTGACGAATTACTAAAAAACTGCGATAATAACACTATGAATATAATAGACCATAAAATTAATATGGTCGCTTTGGCGGTAACTAATACCGCAACAATTTTAAGTACGGATAATATCGTTCTTTTCGGAACGATGTTTAAAAATGAAATAATTGCCGAAAAGCTGAAAAAGCAGTGTATGCGTTATAACACTAACCTGACGGATGATATTATTAAAAAATCAGCGTTAAACGAAAAAAGCGGTTATATCGGCTGCTGTGCTATTTGCGCAAAGCATTTCTTTTTTGAAGCTGACGGCAGGTAACGGAGGTATTTATGGCAGAACAATCTTTAACTCACGGCATTAAGCTGAAGGATAAAATCGGCTATGCCCTCGGCGATGCAGGCGGTCTTTTAACCTTCTCGCTTATCGGTGCATTCCAGAATAAGTTTTATACCGACGCTCTCGGTATCAGCCCCGGTAAAATCGCCGTTCTTATTCTTATTGCAAGAGTGTGGGACGCAATTAACGACCCGCTTTGGGGCG